>JAAEKY010000451.1 GCA_024227235.1 Desulfobacteraceae bacterium
ATATACCTCCATATAAATACATATGGAAATTTTGATCTAAAAATGGACGAAAGATTAGCTTTAAATATCAGCTAATTATATGCTACTTTGCGGCTGGTGACAGCTTCGCTTCCACTACCCCTGTAAAGCGGCAAATGACGTTCATCTGCGTGAATATTGAAGGTCATAGCCCTTGCCGGTTTTAAAAGATTTAATCTGCTGCGCCAGCTCTGGCTGTATTTACAGGATCGGTTCCGCACCTCCTATTTAATTAAGGTTGGTTCATTTAAACGATATGTCATATTTTTCAGTGGGTATTTGATAAAAAATAATTAATTTTTTATTTGTATCGGCCGATAACAAAAATCAGGTGAGGCAAAAGATTGAACCTTGGGGCCAAAAGGACATTTGAACGAACATCTGGGTTTTCTAATTTATTCATTGCTGAAATTGCTTTAAAAATCAGTATATGAATTAGGCTCCCTTTGAGACATTTTTTAAATGAACCACAATGTAGCAATCAAAAAGAAGTAAAAGGATGAAACGTATGATTACAAGGGCATTGGTCAAGGAATTTTTCATAATCTGTTTACTGCTCTCGCTGTCAACGGATTCTCAAGGCGCCCCTCTTATCAAAGTACGCGTGAATGATATGCCGCCTCAATACATATTGGAAAATGGAAAATGGAAAGGATTTGCCGTTGAATTGATGGAAACATTACTCGATGAGGCGGGTTGCAAGGCAGAATACATGAAACTGCCTTGGGCAAGAGCACTTTTAGAGTTGGAAGGCGGAAGAATCGATGCCCTGATGAATGTCAATTATACATCGGAACGTGCGAAGAAGTTTTATTTCATATGGGCAACGAACTATGAAACCGGCATCCTTATCGTAGAAAAGAATTCGAATTATTCGATCGATTCGTTGGATGATTTTAAACGCTTGCCCGATATAATCGGATATGAGCGTGGGAATGTCTACAATGATGAATTCAACGAAAAATTCAAGAATGATAAGGTATTCAGAGATGTCTTTTATCCAATGTCCAATTCTCAAATGATTCCAATCATGATCCAGAAAGGAAGATTTATCGGTGCCCTCGGGTTGTTACTCAATGCGCAATATCGAATAAAAACAGATCCGAGATTCGCCAATCTGAAAGTTCATTCTTTCCAAATATCAAAACAGCCCAATTTCTTCGCGTTCAGTAGAAAATCGGTTTCCAAGGATTTGATACTAAAACTCCATGAAGCAAACATTCGGGCCATAGCGAAAGGGAGTTACGGAAAGATTATGAGGAAATGGAAGGAATGATTCCCAGAACTCAGTAAATTAGGTCTAAAAGAAGTAAACAAATCGCCCCAAAAAAAAGATAAGAAGGGGTTATTTGCCCAAAACCGCGAAATTTCTTACGACCACCTTCAAATCCTTGCTAAGGGCTCGCGAAAAAATAAATTCACATTTTTATGGTGAAATCGAATAATTCCAATTTGGCCTTTGAGTATATCGTTTCAAGTTTATTTGCTGCATTTGCTGGTCAGATACCTTCTTGCCTTTACGGTAATTCTTGTTGGCAAGAAGAGCGCGGATTTTCAACCCAGTGGAAGTTTTAGTA
>JAAEKY010000452.1 GCA_024227235.1 Desulfobacteraceae bacterium
AGACTGGATGATTTTCTGCCGCATTACTGCCCATAATAAGAATACAGTCACTGTTTTTAATATCAATCCAATGGTTTGTCATCGCACCGCGTCCAAACGACTCTGCCAGAGCCGCTACAGTTGCGCTATGTCAGATCCTGGCCTGATGTTCAATATATACAAGCCCAATAGACCGCATCAAGGTCTGGTAAATCCAGCACTCTTCATTATCCAAGGCAGCAGAACCAACAGATGCGATTGAAGTGGTTCTATTTACAGTCTGACCTTTGTCATTGGTTTTTTCAAATGCCGCATCTCTTGTATTTTTAACTCGATTTGCAATTTTACCAAGTGCCCAGTCCCAGGAAACTGTCTCCCATTTATCTGAATAAGGTGCTCGATACATGGGTTCTGTGAGCCGTTTATCGTTCTCCACAAGCTGTTTGATAGATGCACCTTTAGAACATAGAGCACCCTGATTAATCACATGATCCGGATCACCTTCTACATTAATAACACGACCATCTCCCCGTTTACTGGTATGGACAATGGCACCACAGCCTACAGCGCAATAGCAACAAATTGTTGTGCTTTCCTTGGCATACTGGGTTTTAAGCATCCCAGCATAGGACTTGACTGGTTTCAAATCAAATCCAAGCCCGCTGACCGCAACCCCTGCTGCCGTGGCACCTGAAATTTTGATAAAGTCTCTTCTATTGAGTTTCATCTAAAAATGCCTCCTTGGCGTTAAAATTAATATTCTTACCTCAATCAGTAAAATTATTGGTTTGCAGAGAACGAAGATTTAAAAAACAAGGAGGTGTCCGCCGTACAGTTTTCAGTCCTTGCTCCCTGTAAACCAAAGTGTACTTTTTATAATATAGATAGCCATAACATCTAGGGGTTACAAAAAAGTTACAGAGGTTTTTTGGGAAACTAAAAAGGAACTTCCCCGGGTATGAATAGTGTTCTAATATCTCACTGTCTCAGACCGGTATATCAGCAAAAACATGTGTATGATTACAAAGTCAAACTCGTCGTTAGACCTTTTCGTGAAACGGTTTAGTTCCAAAGCAATACTTTATTAAAAATCATCATGAGAGCCTAAAACCCTTAATGTAAAATCCTTGATTTAATTAAAGTCTTATCTGAATGTCTACAATGTTGGGGGAGGATCATTTTGCAACATACTGATTTAAGGCATAGTTTATTCAGGGAATCCTGATTTGCGCAGGGCGTCCATAAGAAATTTAAGGTCGGCTTTATTTTTATAGGCCCATGCTTTCTTTTTATTCTTCACCGAATAATTGGGCTCTGTCTCTAAAACTTTTTTAACTACTGCACTTGCCTCTTCTTGTCGGCCTAACAAAGCATAGATAGCTGCCAATTGTGTATTGTTATAAGTGGTGTCTTTATTAATATGATGCGCTTTCTTAAACTCTGATAGTGCTTCCTCATACTGTCCCTTATGCATATAGCAACGGCCTAAATGTGTAAAATAATAATAAGCAGGGAAAGGATCGAGACGAATCGCATGCTTAAAATGCTCAATGGCTTCATCCAGTTTACCTGCAAAGCTTAGCGTAATACCCAACGCACAATGATTATAAGCTCCATTTGGAATAAGGGCTACACTCTGTTTTCCTGCTGCAATGGCTTTATCATATTGTCTCATCGTATAATGGAGATTGCTCAACAAAGCGTATGGGAAAGGATTATATTCATCCATGGATAAAGCCTTTTGAGCCAGTTCAAAACCCTTTGCAATAGACACCTGAGGTGACTTACCATACATCGCAAGGCGCCAGTAATGCCAACCTAAGCTTGTGTAACCAATCTCAGATTCAGGCTCCATATCGATGAGTTCCTGTGCCACCTGGCCATACCGCACCCGACTTGCTGCCGTGCCTTCCTCCCAAACCGATCTTGCCTCCATAGATTTTAATTTTGTATTAAGCGTTTTATATCTTCTGGTCGACATACGGGCTTGCTCTCCCTCAGTAAGTTTTACTTGCAAAGCTGTCACTATCTTCATAGTAATTTCATCTTGTAAAGCAAAAATATCTTTCAAATCTCGGTCGTAACGTTCGGCCCATAGGTTATGGCCCGTAGTGGCATCAATTAGCTGTACGGTAATCCTGATTTGGTTTTCAAATTTCCGAACACTGCCTTCAACTACATAACGCACACCAAGTTGTTCTGAGACCTGTCTCATCTTGACCGGTTTACTCTTATAGGTAGAGGTTGAATTCTGTGCAATAACAAAGAGTTGTTCCGTTTTTGAGAGGGAGGTTATGATATCTTCAGTAATCCCGTCAATGAAATATTCCTGCTCTTTTTCGCCACTCATGTTGTCAAAGGGCAACACTGCAATGGAAGGCTTCTCAGGTAGTGGGAGTGATGGTTTCTCAGGCAGCCCGGCCTTGAGCAAATTACTGATAATGAAATCTTTATCTGCCGGGTTTTTAAACGCTAACTTTTTAGAATATTTTTTTAAGTTGAATTTAGGAGCCATCTTTAGAATGGCTGATGCAGCAGCTTTTGCCTCCCCAATAAGACCGGCGGCACTATATGCTGCTGCAATGGTAAGATGAGCAGGCAAAAAAGTAGGCTTTCTGTCTATTAATTTATTTAATATTTGAATCGCCTGCTCGCTTTGTCCGCTAAGTAGATATGACACTCCTAAAGCTCTAAAATAGGTGGTTGAAAATGGATCGAGACGAATCGCTTTTTTACAAAAGATGATAGCTTCTTCCGATCTCCCCGAAGAATATAGAACATTACCCATTTCTCCATTTGCTAATACTAAATCAGGGCTGATAGCAAGTGCTTTTTCTGCTTCGATTAAGGCTTGCTCATATTGTCCCATTTGAGAATACATGCTGGCAAGCACTGCGCGAGGTCCTGCAAGCGACGGGTTTAAATAGATTGCCTTCTCAAGCATCTTTTTGGCAGTAGAAAAGGATTGCTTGGGTGACTCTGAAGTTCCAAGATACACATCCAGTCTATATGTCCCTCCCAACATTGAATATGCGCATGCATAACTGGGATCCAGGCCAATCGCTTTCTCCAGTAAACGCCTGGCAGCAGCATTATCTTCCCTTGTAAACCGATAGAAGTGATCATGCGCCTTCAAGTAAGTCAAATAAGCCTTAAGGTTTTTAGAACATGGCGCTCTTAAACGAAGATCTTCTCTTCCTATTAATTTTACCTGAAGTTCCGTGATGACCTTTAACGCAATATCTTCTTGTAGAACAAACAAGTCTTCAATATTTCGATCATAGCTTTCTGACCATAAATGATGCCCATTAAGCGCATCAATAAGCTGGGCAGTTATACGAATTTCTCCTCCAGATTTGCGGACGCTGCCTTCCAAAACATATTGCACTCCAAGCTCTTCACTGATCTGTTGTACTTTGACGGATTTCCCTTTATAACTGAACGCCGAATTTCGGGCAATGACAAACATCTCCGGGACACTGGAGAGTGCAGAAATAATCTCCTCACTTAAACCATCGCAGAAATAATTCTGCTCTTTATCACCTGTCATATTGTCAAAGGCAAGTACTGCAATGGAGGGTTTTTCAGGTAATGGAAAAGCCATATTATCCACAGATGCTGTTTCAATAGGAGGAGATTTCTCATGGTAGAACTGCCACACAACAAAGCCGGCAAGTATTGTGACAACAGCAATGGACAGTCTCAACCATTTCGTTTGAGAATGCTGAGATTTTTTCCCAATCAATTTTCCAACATCCCCTGGTTCCATCAGGACTCTGTAAACTCTTACTGGATTTTTGATATTTTTTACATTATGATCGCCAATATATTCATATCCAAGTTTAAGCTTGTTCCTGATATGATCATAAGCCCCTCTTGAAATACATACTCCTCCAGGATCAGCTAATCCTTCAATGCGAGCTGCAATGTTAACCCCTTCGCCGTATAGCCTGTCACCGTCTTGCACAACGTCACCGATGTTAACCCCTATTCTAAATTCAAGGCGATTATTTATTGGCACATCAGTATTTTTGGATTTTAATGTAGTTTGAATTTCTACAGAACATTTAACAGCGTTAACTATACTTGCGAACTCAGCCATAATATTATCACCAGGTGCATCGACGACTCGTCCATTGTGTTGTGTAATAATACCTGACATGATGTTCCGGTACTCTTTGAGTGTCTTAATGGTAAGCGTTTCATCTTCTGTCATAAGGCGGCTGTAACCTTTGACATCAGCACTAAGGATGGCACTAAGTTTTCTTTTATCTTTTTCCTCTGCAGTCATTCAATTCCCTCATCTTTGAGGTTGACACTAACAGAACTTGATAGCCGAAAAAATTGTGTAGCAGACTGAGTAAGTATTTTATAACGATTGTAATATCAGATCAGGATGAGTGTTTAATTGTCAATTATATACAAACTGCTTTTTTATGGGTCAAGAAATAATTTTGATTGTTTCGTATGTAAAATCTAACTGAAGGATTATTATCCCTGTTCTTATTCCAGGATGATCTGAATTCTAAAAGATACCAAAATAATACATTGCCAGTAATCTGAACGACTAATTGATGCCATTGATGTAAATAACATTGAGTTTTGATCTAATCATAAAATAGTCGATACTGAATAGAGAATAAGCAGGAACATAAATGTTCCTGCTTATGAATTTTGAGTAGGCGCTATTTGTTTTTTAGTTTTTCAATATTTTCTTTGGCAAACTCAATCGTTGGATCTATTTCTAATGCCATCTCATAGTATTTAACAGCAAGTTTAAAATCTCCCAGCTCTCTGTAATTTGAACCAATATTAGCATAATTAATGGCAAGGGAAGGATCTACCTCAAGTGCATTTTCAAAACAGGTAATGGCTGTTTCATGATTTTTCATCATAAAATGGCAAAATCCCATAGTATTAAACATATCTGGACGTTGCTCATCAATTTCAAGACCTTTTTTGCAGATCTTAATGGATCTGTCATATTGTTCAAGATCTTTTAAGCAGTCACCCATGTGGGAATAGATATCTGGCATATTCAACTTTACAGGGTCTCTATCAAGGGCAGTCTCAAATTCTTTTAATGCCGTCTCATGGTCATGAACTGCATTGAGCATCAAGCCTTTATAAAAACTGGTGTAATATTTGCCTGGCAATGCTTTTTCCAGATCATCCAGCTTTGCCAAAGCTTTAACAGGATCAAAACTCTCTGTAATAAATCTGGCAGAAAACATGCCCACGCTTGCTGCGACAGCTCTTTCTCTGAAATGGGCCCCAGGGATAATAGCATAAAATGCGGGGACTTCCAGATCCTCATGCATGGTGTTGATAGCAATTATTTGGTAATCCCTTTCCAAAAGAGTTTGGATCAGGTTTTCGACTTCTGTTTTTATATTATTGCTGGCAAGATTTGGTAATTCATCTATATCTACCATTTTTTCAGGATGAGTGATGAACTTTGCATCTTCAATATTGGTAAACTTAGGCAGACCGCTGGCCACATAATTTGACCCTGAATTAAAGTCTCCTGCAAGTTGGGCCACTTCGGTTAAAGATCGACTCATGGCTTTTTCAGGATCTGGTGAAGTCCCGGCGGTCCAGACAATTTCACTTAAATCAGGGAAAGTTGAAGGGTCCCATGCCATAACACCAACCGTAGGTACACCAGTATCCAAAGTAAAATCTGAGGCATATACTTTAATACCTTCTTTTTTAAATTTTTCCAGCATTTTTATGACCAGGGGATCTGTAAAAGAGTCAAGGTTAATCCCAGGGATATTTAAGGCTTCATGGCTGACACGAGAAGATGTGTGGCGTTCAAGCAATTCGCATATTCCCTGACTTAATGCCTCTTCAATACAATTTCCTGCACTGGGGCCATTAAACTCATTAATCATATAGAACCAGTTAAAGGGAATCAAAACCTCTTCTTTTTTGGTCAGGTTATATCCTGTCGTCCATTTTAAAGGAAGGGCATCAAAGATGCCTTTTACTTTTAAGGCTTCTTCTTCATTATCATGAACTGACTTAATAATCTGTTCATAGGGAAGGGCTTTTTCCCCCACTTCTTTTGGGGTGGAATAAAAAAAGTTTTCTTCCTTTTTAACAAAAGAAAAAAAACTGAACCGTTCTGCCAATTCCATTACAGCACTGGCTTCTGACTGATCTGGGGTTCCGCCTTTTCCCATCTGCTTGTTGGTACCAATTATATTTTTAGCATCGGCACCACATTCACTGAAAAAAATCGGTATATCCAACCGGCCATTATCAATTCTCCGGGTTTGATTTAAAATATCAAGATTCAGTTTGGCAGCTTTTTCTTTGAAACTTGCGACGGTTTCTTCTGGTGACTTAATTTTGTCCTGATCATATGTATAGCCTTTGATGGCATTATTTAGTTCAATTTTGTAACTCATAAATCTTCCTCGAAAATTAATCTTTTATTTATCGATACGTTTAATTGCATCCCCAACTTTTATTGTTCCACCGATAAGGATCTTAGCGAATACACCTTCTTTGGGCATAATGCAATCCCCGGTTCGATAATATATAGCGCATTTTTTATGACACTCTTTTCCAATTTGGGTCACCTCTACTATGGCATTCTCCCCCAGTTTGAATACCTGGCCCACGGGTTGATTTTTCCAATCAATCCCAGTAGTTGAAATGTTTTCAGCAAAATCCCCATAATTCAATTTAAAATCGTCTGTGCTTGATTTTTCAATACTTTCTGATGCCAGGAAACTGAGTTGACGATGCCAGTCACCTGCGTGAGCATCATCTTTAATACCATGATTTTCTATAAGCTCTGCCTGATCGATGCATTTTTTGATGGTCCCTTTTTTTTTGCTGACTGCAATGGATACTATTTTCATTTTTTTAATACTCCTCACTTACTTCCCAGCACTTTTGTGTGTTCTTAACCAGCACTTTTGTATATTTTAAAAAGGTTAAGTTAAAACCAATATTTAAGCCGTCAACCTCTTGTATTCTATCATTATAAGCACAGGACAATACCACAACGTGGCACGATGTGCAAATTTTAATTTTTACATGTCTTCACTACTCACAGATCAGATGGATCTGTGACCGGTAACCGGCATATATTGTTTTCGCACGGATATGCGGTCGTTTGACCATTGATTGCTTTTCTTCCCCTGACTTGAGAAAGCGTTTTTGATACCGTATCAAACTCTTTTCCTTCCTGGACGACAATAATGATTTGCTCGGGTTGAAATTTTTTTCGAAGGATATCTAAGAAGGGTTTGGCGGTTTGTTTTTTGTCTATTTGTTTTTTATCTGGTGGTATAATGATGACCATTTCCTTTGAAGGACTGCCTAAAAGCTGAATCGAAGGCAGCATTCCTGACATATGGGCGGGTGAATTTGAAATACGACCGCTAAAATAGGTCAGGGATTTTTCCGCTCGTTGTCGATAGGATTTTCGATCCGTATAAAAATATAGGCGGACAAGGTTTGATATGCCAATTGAATTCCCAGATGGAAGTGCCCCGTCTTCTGAAGGCTTTTCTTTGGCTATTAGATCACTTTGCCCAGAGGGTGTCATAAAAAAGCCGCCCTTTGTTTTATCTTCAAATTTTCTTTGAATTAAATCATCAATATCGATGGCTTTTAACAACCACTGAATATCAAATGTGGCTTCATACAGATCAATATAGGACGCAGCTAAAAAAGCATAATCATTTAAAAATCCCGGATGCCCCCTCTTATCATCTTTATAACTGTGAAAAAGCGTTTGATCATGCCAAAGGCTTTTAAAAATAAATTCATGGGTTTGTATGGCTGCCTGAATGTAATTGTCCTGATTAAAGACAAACCCTGCTTTTACAAGAGCTGATATAACAAGAGAGTTCCATGACAGGATAATTTTTTCATCACGGCCGGGAACCTGGCGATTTACTCTTTCTTTATAAAGTGTTAAATTGGCCTGGGTAATAATATCTTCAAGCTTTTTAAGCGGTATTTCTTGCTTTTTTTCCATATCATTTTGCATGGGTATATGAAGAATTTGTCGTTCAGTTATATCATTTCTAATGCCATAATATTGTTTGACGATGTTGGATGTTTTTTCATTAAATAAGGCATCAATTTCTTTGGCGGTCCAGGTATAGAAATATCCTTCTTCCTGCTCTCCTGATGGGGTAAGGCTATCAGCATCTGTGGCAGAATAAAATCCACCTTGTGATGATCGCATCTCTTTTAAAAGATAATCCAGCGTTTTTTGAGATACTTGTTTGTATTTTTTATTACCGGTTAATTGAAAAGCTTCCGTATACGCAATGGACAAAAGGGCATTATCATATAGCATTTTTTCAAAATGGGGCGTCAACCAGATATCATCTGTCGTGTATCGATGAAACCCACCAGCCACATGATCATGGATACCGCCATTCATCATTTTATCAAGTGTCAGTGTAATCATTTCAAGAACCTTATCATCCCGGGATACCGGGTAATGACGCATCAAAAGCCCAAGAGGAAGTGAAGAGGGAAATTTATTTTGGCCGACCATTCCCCCGTTTTCCCAATCAAATCCTTGTTTATAGGCTTCAATGCTTTTTGATATCATCTCTTTTGAAGGAAGGGTGGTTCCCCCATTAATATCAGAGGCACTTTCAATGGCTTTGGTAATTTGATTGCCCGCATTTTTAACAGCCATTGCATCTTTATTGTATAAGTCATTAAGCTTTTGCAGTACGGTTAAAAAACCAAAGGAGACTCCCCTGTCTCCGTCTCTTGCAGGGAAATAAGTGCCCCCATAAAATGGTTTTTTATCCCAGTTAATAAACACGGTCATGGGCCACCCCCCGCTACCCTGTATAGCCATAACTGCCTTCATATAGATAGAATCGATATCTGGTCTTTCTTCCCGATCTACTTTTATGGCAATATAGTGTTCATTTAAATAGGTAGCGATTTCAACATCTTCGAATGATTCTTCTTCCATAACATGGCACCAATGGCAGGTAGAATATCCTATACTCAACAAAATCGGTCGATTCAGGCGTTTGGCAGTTTCAAAGGCTTCATTACCCCATGGATACCAATTAACCGGATTGTTGGCATGTTGAAGAAGGTAGGGGCTTGATTCCAAAGCCAATCGGTTCGTAAATTTTGGATTTCCATTGGAATCTATATGTTTTGTTCGAGGGGTGTTTTTTGTTTGTTCCATTTCATTTATCCTCTTTAGCAGATCGTTATCAAACGGTAAGGTACCTGGAAGATTATCCGCAAAACTAAAGGATGTGAAAACGGATAAAAGGATAAAGAGTCTAATAAACCATAGCATAGATCTGACCTTTTTCTTTCCAGATATCAGTGTGGCACCCTTTGATATCATTAATAAACCTGCTTCCATCAGCCATTTCAAAGGCCAGATGATTATCGTCCATGATAAATAAAGACGTTACTTTATTTTGTTTTTCATAAAATAGATATGCGATTTTACACTTGTCCAGGATGCACAATCGTCCACCCAGAAGCGCATACCCCTGATTTTTTAAATTTGGTATGATTACATTAAACTTGAGTTCTTTTCTCAGCATTATCAAAGCCTGTTCGATTTGATTGGCATCAAAAGACATGGCCATATCCCTTTTAAGATGGCGGGTAACAGCCTTTTCACTTAGTTGTTGAAGATTTTCATAACGAAAAGGTGTGTTAAAAAACATCATAAACGCTATTAAAGAGGCAAGAGCAACACTAAAAACCGACCCAGTCAGCCTCTTTTTCGATACTCTTTTTGGAATTTTTGCATGATCAAGGGTTAATTCAATCTGGTGGCTTAAGCCATTTGGAATTTCTTGTTGAACAAATGCTGTTTGGATGTTTTCTTCAAGGCCTAAGTCAATGTTATAAAGTTTTTTACAGCTTTTGCAGCCCTTCAGATGCTTTACAACATCTAGGTTTTCATTGCCTGTAAAAACGTCTCTTGTTAAGAGCCAATATTGAAAATCTTTACAATTCATTTGGTTTTAACGGTATCCGTTATTTTAAAATCAATGTTTAATATTTTATTTTTTGAATTCATTTGTTTTATTAAAATACCTTTGAGCCCTTGTCTTGCTCTGGTTAACCTGGACATCACAGTCCCAATCGGGACATCTAAGACTGTAGCAATCTCTTTATACAGCATTTCATCCATATAATATAACAGCAAGACTTCTTTGTATTTTTCTGGCAATTGATTAATCGCTTTTTGAACGGCGAGACGGTTAGACACTTTTGCAAGAACATGCTCGGCATCATCTGGTGTAACACTATTCTTTAAAAAGTCTTGATAATCTGTTTCAGATAGTCTTTGTCGACTCTTTTTTTTGTGATAGCTTTTCAGGAAATTATTTCTTAATATTCTCAGCAGCCAGGGCTTGCACTTTGATTTCTCTCTTAATTGATGGAATTTATTAAAGGCCATCAAATAAGTTTCCTGAACGATATCTTCAGCATCAAACACATTATGGCAGTATTTTAGTGCTACGTTGTATAAAAGCTTCATGTGCGGATACGTCAACGCTTTAAACTCTTTTCTGGAAACGGCTTTTTTGAATATCATGTAATCATATCCTGACTCTGCCTCCTTTCTGTATAATAATCAGATTATTGATCAATTCAATTGCACAGGTCTATTTTTATTAAAAAAAGATCTTTTAACTAGTGACGAGATATTATTTTTTTTATTCCAAACCAATCTTTACCCACACAAAAATCTTCTAAGACTATCAGTCAAATAATGGAGAAATACTTTGAGGAAGGAGATGCTGAAGGTACGCTCTCCTGATAAAATTCTTAAAAAAAGCATATGGTTAAACAAGCTGTTTCCAGTTTTACCACTATACCCCTTATATCTATTTGATTTACATCATAGTGATTGCAAGAAAGCTTTTGCTTTTTCTTTATCTCTAAAAGCTTTATATTTGAATGGAAGAAATTTGGACATTGAAATGAATAAATCAACCATGGCTTTGTGCATTTCTCCTGGAACAACTATAGCCGATTTATTCGCAAATTTCTTATCTTCTGGTTTATAAAAACTTAATACCTCTGAAATTTCCTTCAAATCCCCTATATTTAAATCGATTGAGGATTCATAAAAATTCCACAATGTATTTTTCTGAGTATAGTCAGGATGGTTCATCAATTCTGATATGGCAGCGATAAGACCTGTTTTATCCACAAGACCAGAAACTGTAACTTCGATATACTTTTCTATAGATGTATTAAGATCATATTCCATCTTTTGTCCTGATAAAAAGTCTTATAGATATTAGCAATATATCATTAACATTTATTTAATTCACCATTCCTCTTTTCTCTTATACTATTCTCAGGTTAAATATAATACCCCGGTTATAAAGATTCTATGTAATGTCAGAAGCAAATTAACTACTATATCCCACAAACACAAATCAATAAAACTTGTTTAATATCATATATTTAAGCATTGAGAGGTATGCTTCACTATGCCCAATTATTTTGTACATTACAAAAAGATAAAACCGTGAGAAGGAATGGGTGAACTATTTAATTAGCCCTGGAACAACAAAGTTCTAATGCTCCTAACCACAATACTTTGAGGTAACTTTAATATAAAGATATGATACTATTTATCTAAAACATCTCGTATAGCTTTTGCAATGTTTAACTTTGAGACAGGCTTCATAACAAGCCCATCTATTCCAAGCAGTTTTGCTTTTTCCTCATCAATGATAGCACTGTGGCCTGTACAAATAATAACAGGAATATCAGGCTTGATTGCTTTTAATTTTTCAGCTAAATTGACACCTGTCATTTGAGGCATTGTCATATCAGTAATTACCAGGTCGAATGATTCAGGTTTAGCTTTGAATAGTTCCAGAGCTTCAACAGGATTCAACTGTGTCTCAATTTGATAGCCAAGCCCTTCAAGAGTTTTCTTAGTCATATTTACAATGGATGCTTCATCATCGACAAACAAGATCGATTCTGTTCCATGTGGGATCTCTTCCTTCACTTTAATTTCAGGTTCAGGCAATTCATCAATTACAGGCAATAAAATATTGAAGGTTGCACCTTGCCCGGGATTGCTGTCAACAGAAATAACCCCGTCATGATTTTTTACAATACCATGAACAACAGCTAACCCCATTCCTGAAGTTTCTGCAAGGCCCTTGGTTGAAAAATAAGGATCAAATACTTTATCAATGATGTCTGGTGCAATGCCAGGCCCTGAATCTTTTACAGTAATTTTAATATGGTTTCCTTCAGATAGGTTGGTATAATTCTTACAATCCTCTTCATCCAAATTTACAGTTCCTATATCAATTTCTATTGTTCCTCCAGTTTCCTGCATAGCCTGAGAAGCATTTGCAAATAGATTCATAAAGATCTGATTGATTTGTGTTGTATCACCCAGTATTGGGATATCAGTATCCGGCATAGTTGTTTTTAAATTGATGGTGCTTGGTATGGTTGGTCTCAAGAAATCAATTGTATCTTTTATTATGGTAACCGCACCCATTGGTTTGAAATCTTGGTTTGTTTTTCGACAAAAATGAAGGAGTTGTTTTACAACACCTGCGGCTCTTAGGCATGCTGACTTGATCTCTTCAAGATTGGAATACACAGGGTTCCATTCTGGGATACCGTCAAGTGCCAACTCTGTATTACCAACAATCATGTAGAGAAGATTATTAAATTCATGGGCAACACCACCTGCAAGGATTCCGATTGATTCCATTTTATGAGCTTGGCGTAGCTGTTCTTCCAGGGTCTTTCGTTCGGTGATATCTATTGAAGATGACATTAACCCTATTGGGTTTTGATTTTCATCAAAAATAGTTGCTGCAGAAACCTGTACATCTATTTTCAAGCCATCTTTTTTATTTATTTCGAGTTCCCCTTCCCATTTTCTTTTTTTTGAGAGCATATTCATGATTTCTTCATAATACTCTCCTACAGACCAGAATTGTGAAAAATGTTTACCAATAACCTCTTCCGGATTATATCCAGTTTTTTCGAAGAATAATGGATTTATGAAAGTTAACATACCATCAAAGTCAAATGTTGCAATTATTGATGATGCGGAATCAATAATGTAATCTTTTATTCTCAGTGCTTCTTCTGTTTCTTTGCGCGTGGTAATATCTGTTAGAACAGAGATGAACCCTGTTACATTCTCTTCAGTATCTTTTTGATAATTCCACGCTACTTCTATGTTCCTCTCTTCACCTTGTTTTGTTAATTGCGTGCAGAAATATGGAGTTGGCGGGGTGTTATCCTTTATTAGCATTTCAAAATATCCTGGCAACGCATCACGCAGGGGGCCAGGGGATTGAATGTCAATTACCGACTGTCCAATCAAACTTTGTCCTTCAAACCCCAACATTTGGTGGTACTTTTTATTGGCAAAGAGAATTTTCCCGTCGCAATCTATTTCCTGAATTCCATAAGGATTATTCTCGACAAGAATACGATACCGCTCTTTACTCTTCAGTAGCATCTCCTCTGCCTGCTTGCGATTATCAATCTCAACCTTTAACTTTGTATTTGTAAACTTAAGGATTAAAGCACTAAGACTAATCAATAAAATAATCGCAATTGCGACACCAATCACCCATCGGATCCAAGTATAGTCAGGCATGGGATTTGGGTCATAAATGAACCCCTCAAGTGAAAAGCCCGGATCGGCCATCCCCAGCTCAACGTAGGTATCTGCCATGTGATACCAGCGCCCGGGGTTCATATGTCCGATCTTTATCAGATCAGGCAACATCAATTTGCGTATGGCAATTGCTTCAAAGAGGAGCTGCTCCCGCGTGTTTTTTGTCCCATACGTCGTCAAAATCAAATCAATGATTTCTTCCGGATGTTTCATAGCATATTGCCAGCCGCGCAGAGATGCTTCGCGGAATGCCTTGACCTGGTTTGGACGTTCTTTTAGCTCCCGTTCAGATGTGAACAAGCAATCCCCATAAAAATTAATCCCATAGGTTTTTGGGTCGATGATCGACACCGGTATCTTTTGGGATTCAAGATAAAATGGCTCGTTTGTTGAATACGCAACAAAAACATCCGTTTCCCCTTCAATCAGAGCATTCAAATTGAAACTGCTGGGGATTATATTGATCTGCTCCAATGAAATCCCTTCCTTGAGGAGTAAGGCTTTAGGTTCGGCATCTTCATTTCCTCCGAACAACATAACCCGTCGCCCAATTAGGTCCTGAGGGGTGCTAATTCCAGACTCCTTCTTGGCCAGGAGAATTTGGGCTGAGTGTTGAAATATGGATGCAAGCACAACGATAGGTTTTCCATGCAAACGATGGGCTAACATCGAAGACGTTCCTACTGCGTAATCGGCCCGGCCAGAAACAAGCTCTTCTACCGGTATTTTTTCTGTCCGCCCTTCTGATATAGTGACTTGAAAACCAGCATCTCTGTAAAATCCTCTTTCTACAGCAGCATAATATCCTGCAAACTGGAATTGATGTGACCAACACAATTCTAATCTCACCGGATTTAGTTTCTCTTCATAATTTGAATTGACAGCAGTTTTTTCAACGGCGTCTCTCTCCGAGTCTTTGGCCTCTATATTTTTGGCAGGCATGAGCATTATACCGAGGATCAACAACAATATCGAAAAAAAATACTGGACTTGATTTTTGAAATACATTCCATGAACCCATATAAGTTTAACCCTTGGAACAAGCTCAGATTTTGATTGTTCTAATTCCTGAACTCTTTTTTCTAATCCTTCATACGTAAGTTTTTCAGCCATCAGAAGGCTCTCCAAGTTATAGATTTTTAAATGTTCAGGACGGTATTAAGCAAATAAAGAGGCGAACAGTTTTTAACGCACAGATCAATTCAGTATTGATAACAGAACATATATTGGCAACAAAAACAATAGGGATAAACACCTAATTTTACATGAGGATAAAACTCATTGCCCAACTCCACAGGCTGGCCTTTCAGGCCAGTAATATAAACCACAATCTACCTGGATAACCTGGATTGTAATGTACATTTCAAAAGTAGGCCATATGCAAAGTACCTGAATTCCATATCTGGTGCAATGAGAAGGTTAAACAGTTTGTGAAGGAAAAACTATAAATCTAACATCACTACTTGAGTATTATATTGCTTTTAGTGATATGAATTATTTATGGAGTATATAAATTAGTTTTAAGCTTGCCAAAATAACGACATATACCAACAACCTATCAAAACTTTCTAAAAAGCCTCCTATGCGCACTATATGCGGCCTCAGGTGCTGCATAAACAGTCTCTCTCAAACCCCATATTTTAATCTTTGATGGATTGAGATTGATTCTTGCTTAATTAGATTGAATAGATGTATTGATAAATCAAGTATGGGTGTAAGCACGTGAAAACGTACACACCGACATACACACTATACTTACACACTTTTGGCTGTGTGGTAGATGAATGGATTAATATTTAAGTGTGATATCAGACGGTTATCATCTTCGTTGTCATTCCGCTGGTTCCAGGTGAACCATGACATCAATGATTTTGGGATAATTTTGGATAAGGGTCTGTTTAACCTCTTCAGATATATCATGGCCATGGATAACAGACATGTGCCCGTCAACTTCCAGGTGAAGATCAATATAAATATAATTGGCAAGTTTCCGTGTTCTTAGTTTATGGACACCTTTAACATTTGGTATGGCTGTTATCGACTTTTCAAGTTTGATAATCTGTTTTTTTGAGATACCGGTATCTAAAAGGTCATTAATATTGGTGAAAAGGATTTCTAAACCGATCTTGATAATAAACGCAGAGACTATTATCGCACCAATTTGATCCAGAAAACTTAATCTTGGATCTATTAAGGAGGCAACAACTGCAATAAGGACTGGAATAGAAGATAATGCATCTGTTCTATGGTGCCAGGCATTGGCTTTAAGTGAAGAAGAATTAATTTTATTGCCAACTTTGTAGGTTATTTTGAAAAGGTATTCTTTTAGAATAATTGAGATGACAGGGCCGATAATTACAAGCCAGGTCAATTGGGCAGGTTTTCTTTCCAACAAAGAAACCATGCCATTATATCCAATTGCGCATGCTACAAAAATGAGGATAAAACCTATTAAAATGGTAATAAAAGATTCAATCTTATGGTGGCCATATGGATGTTCATCATCTGGCGGTGCAGTCCAGTATTTCACGCCAAATAAAATTACCAGGTCAGATGATGTATCTGAAAAACTGTGAAGGGCATCTGCGACAACCGCCTGGCTATTGCCAAGGTAACCAATTAAAAATTTGATAATGGAAAGCGCAACATTCCCCACAAGGCCGATCAGAGTGATATGTTGAATTTGGGTTTTTTTATCCATTTTCAAATCTTTTTAACTATGGTTTAAAAAAATTCCGAAATAAATTATCCATAGTATATTCTAAAATAAAACTCGATTAAAGCACTTTGATTAATTTTCTATTAAAGGGATGAATTTTAAATTTGCTTTGGGGAACGCAAAATTATCTATTTGTTTTAAGTTTATCCATTTATAATCTATAGGACCATTCAATTGAATAGCGCCTGATATGTAGTTGCAATAAAAAATATCCATTTTGATTTTGAAATGCGTGTAAGCATGATGGATAGTTGTCAGATGTGACTCGATTTCAGCTTGGATACCCGTTTCTTCTTTAATTTCTCGGACACATGCCAAAGTGGCATCTTCATCTTTTTTTAACTTTCCACCTGGAAATTCCCATAATCCGCCCAAAAGTCCATCAAGCTTTCGCCGGGTGATTAACAGCCTCCCATTTTTTCGAACAATTCCGGCAGCAATATGATAAGTAGGAACTTTTTTTGCCTTAACTCGTTTTGGGAAGTTGTTTGTTTTACCAGACTCATATGCTTTACAAAAAATGGACACAGGGCAGATTTTGCATTTAAAGTTTTTAGGGGTACAGATTAATGCACCTAACTCCATCATGGCCTGATTAAAAATGCCTGAATCATTTTTATCAAGAAGCTTGTCAGCATACGCTTTAAAATATTTATGAGAAGATGATTTGTTCACAGGATCAGACATACAAAAAATCCTGGCCAAGACCCTTTTGACGTTACCATCCACAACAGCAAACGGGTGGTCAAAAGCAATACTCTGTACAGCGGCAGCAATATAATCTCCCACACCAGGTAGTTTTTTAAACGAACCAAAATCATCTGGAATTTTACCGTCCAAGTCATTTACTATGATATTAGCAGCCTTATGAAAATTTCTGGCCCTGGCATAATATCCAAGTCCCTCCCACATCTTAAGCACTTTTTGAAGGTCAGATTTGGCCAAGGCATTAACAGTAGGGAATTGATCTACAAAATTAAAAAAATACGGAATGACCGTTTTTACCTGAGTCTGCTGAAGCATGACTTCAGAGATCCAAATGCAGTAGGGATCATGGCTTTCTCGCCAGGGCAAATTCCGGTGACATCCCTGATACCAATTCCCAAGTTTTTCTTGAAACCTGGGAATGTCTTTTTTTTGTAAATTCATGCACCCGACCATACCATAAAGGGTCTATCTTATATACAAAAAATCGATACCTTATTCTTACAACTCATTTAGATCTGGGACCCCGCTTTCTTTCATGTAAGGAAAGGTTAAGAATTGATTTATTGGCACTGTGGAAGGCTTATTCTATGGCCCTTTTTTTACATTGAATATAATAAAACCTCATATTATAGTCAGAACTGTCCTCTTTTTGGGTTTGAATTTCCTGAAAAAGACGATCAATTTATATACCAGCGATTACCAAAAATTTTCAAAAGGTCAAATCAATTATCTTTTTATTCCAAATAATTGAGATCACCGATTGAAAAGGAAAATTTAAAATATGGCAAAACTTACCGTCAACACTGTTAGAATTTTGGCAATATTTTCTTGTTCTTAATTCTTAAAAAGGGATGAATTTAAGATCGAAATCAGTTGAAATCACAGCTTGAAAATCCTAAAATCGATATCTGGTATCTCGATGAGATCGGGTCCGGGCTAAGAAAAACTCATGAAATCCGGGACAATCTGTTTAAATAGGTTTAATGCCTCTTTTTCAGAAATTTTATACTTCCCGATAACAGTAAAATCTACAGTCAGAAAATCCTTGACATAGGGATCTATCGGTATTTCAGAGAATTTTACTATACATATCTTGGGCGAGTTTTAGCCTTTTCATAATAATCCTCTATTCCCTTTTTTTGGATTATTTCGTTGATGGCCACCCAGCCTTTATAAAGCCCTGGATCAAAATTGGTTTTATCACAAGGGAATTGATCACACTGATAGCAAAAATCAATCTGTTTTTTCTGATGACATCCGCGCACTCCACAGTCTTTAAACAGTTTGCAGTTTTCGTTGCGGCAGCCCTTACAATTTGCTGAGGCAAAATAATCGAGCATCTCTTTGAAGTCAGCATATTTTTTATAAATTGGGTCATCCAGCATTGTTTCAAAACGCTTGGCATTGATGTGAAAATTACCCAGTTTCTCTTTGAGTTTCATGCTGTATTTTCTTATATCTCCATCAACATGAGCAAAACAAGTTTCGCAGCAAAGTCCACAAGGGCCAATAGACTCTTTAATTTTTTCATCAATCATTATTTTTCTCCTTTTTTGGGTTAAAAAGCATTAATTGATCATACCCCTTGCATTTTAGAAATAAAAGTGGCATAAACGACAAAATAACAGGTGATATCGACAATCAACACTATTATTTGGAATATCTATGAAAAAAGTAACCATTCTTGGACTGTACAATACCATGGCGACAACTATTTTTGGCCCCATGGACATTTTAAACCAGGCTGGAAGATTGTTCAACCGTGTGAGCAGATGCCCGCAAACTCCTTTTTTCGAGGTCACAATTGCTTCGGCAGACGGGCTGCCTATCCGATCGGTGAATAATATTCAGATTCAACCCCACGGTAGTATCAATCAGATCAAGCAAACTGATTTGATTATTATAGCATCAGCCACATACATTGACAAAATTCTTGAAAAAAACCCTGAACTTGTTCCCTGGATACGTCATCATTACGGTCAGGGAGCCCACGTTGCAAGCATTTGCACCGGTGTTTTTCTGTTGGCCGAAACCGGCTTGTTAGATGGTAAATCAGCCACTCTGCATTGGGGGTTTACAGATGAATTTTGTAAAAGATATCCTCAAATATCATTAAGCCAGGATCAAATGTACATAGATCATGGTCGCCTCTACTGTTCTGCAGGTGTGAGTGCAGGTATGGATCTCTCCCTATACCTGGTGGAGAAATTTTGCGGTCGAAAGGCAGCTGTTGGCTCTGCAAAAACAATGGTTTTAGATATGGGAAGAGAAAGCCAAACTCCTTATAATTGTTATTTTGCACCAAAAGGTCACGGTGACTCTCCCATTGTTGAAGCCCAGGAATGGATAGAAGAGCATCAAACTCAGGCTATTGATTATGATTGGCTGGCACAAAAGTCTCGAATGAGCCGCCGTTCCTTAGAGCGCCGGTTTAAAAATGCTGTAGGGGTTACTCCTTTGGGATATTTACAAAAATTACGGGTAGAACACGCCAAGTATCTATTGGAGGAAGGCATCCAGACCTTTAATGAAATTACGTATCAGGTCGGATATGAAGACATTTCATTTTTCAGAAAAATATTCATCAGGCTAACGGGCTTAAGACCTAAAGAATATCAACAGCGTTTCACTGGGTATTCTCATAAACCAGCGATACAATGATCCATATGCATTTCCTTTGTGATATCGCGTAACCTGTTTTCAGAAAGTTACTTTTATACGCTAATTTCTTTTCGAAGTTCTTTTGCCTCATTTATATGATTCGTAAGAAATGAATTCCATCCGTCAGGATCAATAAATGGATTTATAATCTCATTCTGCTGCTCCATAATTTCCAGCTTTTCAAAAGTTCGATCGAAGAACCAATGACCTGTCAGCCAAAGATCTACGTCAAAATTCTTTGCCCTCTCAAGGCTTGCAATGTACATATCAATGTTTGCTCCATAGACGTTATGTTTTCGGTTCTCGCGGTCGAAGACATTTACCCCGAATCCGCCGTAAAGTATTGCAGCGTATTCTTTACCTTGGTCACTCACCTGAAATCCAAAACTGGTTGCTCCAGCGCTATGCCCTGGAGTTTCGTAGATTCGAAGAGAAATTGGCCCGACCTCAATACGATCGCCCTCCCTTAACATGCGGTCTACCTTGCAGGGCTCAACTTCGGGCAGTTCAAGCACGTCAGACCCCACAACTTTGTTGTCGTTTTCAATAAAAAACACATCACGTTTTCCAGCGCAGACAATCGCTCCGGTTCGCTCTTTTAGGTATGCTAAACTTCCTATATGGTCGACGTGTGGATGCGTGACTAGTATATATTTGATATCACCCACAGAAAAACCAAGTTGTTCAATGTGTTTGGCGATGTATGTCCCATCGCCGGGTAAGCCTGTGTCAACTAATACATGGCCATCTTTCGATGTAAACAACCAGCAACTTACGAATGTGCTTCCGACGTAGAAGATATTGTCGATAATCTTGAATGGTTCACGTTGCTCATAATCAAATTTTTTTACCATTGAACTTCTCCTTTCACAAATCCACTCTCATTAAAAGCTCTTATATCATTTCAAATATGAGGAAAATTGCAAGTTTATAGAAAGTTATCTTTATTGTTAAGATAAAAAATAAGCCTTTTTCGGTACTTTTGAAATGTTGCCTACTTTGTCCCCATAGATTGTTTTGGCACCGATTAAATGTGATTCAGCATTATGAAACTTATGATATAGGTCCTTGGGAGCAAAAATTTTAACGTCAGGATTCCAATTTAATAAATTTTTCCAAAGTTCGGGTGCACCACTTGCATGGTCGAAGTGTTAAAGATGAAATATTATCAAATTTCTTTCATGAATTATGTTGTTTCTCGATCATGCTATAGGTTTTGCCATATCTAAAATGTGGGTATGAATTCTATTCAGATCATCGGCGGATATATTCATCATAATATCGCACTATTGCTCTATCGTGTCGCATCGTTGCGACCCATCAAACAGCAAATCAAATCAAACTAATTTTAACTTTCTGTAATAAAAGACTTTTTTTCAACGCTGTCGACAATTGTTCTGCTGGCACATTACTTGCTCAACTCTGATAACAAGAAGGGTCAAGTCTCATTTTTTTTCTGTCCGGAGAAAAAGTATTGAAAAAGGTATGGATCAATTGTCAATCGTTAATTTAAAAATAAAAGGAGTTTTTTATGAAACGACGAGCATTTTTAAAATCCCTGGCTGCAACAGGTGTCGCAGCATCGGTAACCGGTTCTGGTGTCTTGACCAGGGAAGCGGAAGCAAAGAAAAAAGTTGATTTTGGTGAGGTCAAGAGTGTTAAGGTTGATGTGCTTTCAGAAACAAGCTGGTTTGACAACACCAAATTTAAAAAAAATCTGGTAGATTACGGCGGAGCTATGACCAATCAGTATACTATACCCTGGGACTGGGACAATGCAGGCGGGTATATGGCACTTGTCACCGTGACCGAGCTGGATGGGAAAGAAAGAAAAATATTACTGGATACTGGCTGGAATAATGAATGGGTTGACTATATTTATGAAATGAACAATATCCCGGCTATGTTGAAAAGCGGTGAAATCGAGTGTATGGTGATTTCTCACTACCATTTGGATCATTATTGGGGCATAGAGTCCACCCTGAAACACAACCCCGATATTACCATTTATGGACCTGCTACACATTTTCCTGAAGATATGCAATTGTTGAAGGGTGCTCATCTTACAGCCAAAGACAAGAAAGGCAAAGAACACCATATTTGCAAAAATGATGTGCCGCATACTGGTAAACTGGTGGAATGCAATCCTAAAGGCGATAAGGGCGATGGTATCTATCGTCTCATGCCGGGTGTAGCAGTCAGAAATTTTGATGTACCAATCCTGCTCCGGGTAAGGGGTGAAAACGTTTTATATTTTAATGTCAAGGATAAGGGCACAGTTACTGTAACTGGGTGCTGTCATCCAGGAGTTCTCTCCTTGTTTTCATACGCCCGGAAGAACTTTAAAGGATATCAGCCTTATGGGTGTTACGGGGGACTGCACATTACCTTATTTGAAACATGGGATCCGAAATTTGACGATATCATACGAGGCGTTAAATCGTTTAAAATTCAGAAGCTTGCCTGTAACCACTGCACCGGATGGATCTGGGCGGAAAAAGCTGCAGCAGCAGGAGTACCTGTTGTTAAGGGGACTGATAAATATAAGACCTATAAAAAACAGTCTACAGTTGCCACAGCCAGCAATGCATTTTTAACCAACGGGGATTTTATCGTTTTTTAAGTCGTAAGACAGAAAAAATTACTATACAACTGGAGGGAAAGGGAAAATCAAATTTGTATCTCTTCCCCCCTTCTATCCTTTAAATGGAGCACAGAATTATTATGAAGGCAAATACATTTTCGGAAAACAGGTTCAATTATCTTTTGGGCCTTGCCAGTACAGTTGGCGTTTTTTGTATTGTGTGGTTTTTATGGTACGTTTTTATGCATCCTGATGGAATTTTAAGGCTCTATACTCCCATGTACGGGTTTTCCTTGGTAGTTGTTTTTTTTTCAGCCCTTCTGCTTATCAAGGATATTTTTGAATTTTACCCTTTTACAATAAGCAATCCATCAGACCAGAATGTTCTAACCAGAGGAATTCTATCGACCATCGCAGCAGTCTTAATCATGTCTTTTTTATTTTATATTGTTTTTTGGGGATTTTTCGGTAAGTTTGGAATTACTTATTTTAGTCCCTATTCCATTATCGCAGCAGGTAGTCAAGGCGCTGAAATTTGGAATGCGAGGGAAATATCCAGCAAAGCTATTCTTTATTTTTTTACAGCGTTCTTATGGATTACCATTACCTGGAACATTGGTTTTGGGAGATGGCCATGGCATAGATGCGACCGAGGTGTCCTGGTATGGTCCCGCTTGTTCACGATACTTTTTTTTGTTATCATTGCTTACACCGTGTTGTTTCATCCAAATGTTTGCCATCTTTTTTATCCAGCCCAGGTAAATGCTGGTGTTGAATCGTGGTGGATGTCATTTGCAGATACCGGCAGTGCTTTTTTCAGTCTAGGCCTACTTTTGTGTGCCTTATTCTGGGCAATTACATCTGACTTGCTCTGGGAAGGGTATCCATGGAGATTCCTTGCAAAAAAGGATGAGGGCAGTTTATTAAAGGGTGTAGGCACTTTTATCGTGACTACAGTTTTAGGTATCATTATGCTCATGGTTCTGCTCAAAATTATGAATTATTTCTGGGATGAACCATTCATGGGCGGTCAGTATACTGATGGCCCGGATTTTAGGTTTCTTCATGCAGGAGAGATTAGTGGATTTTTGATTTTATCTGTCTTTATTTTAAAAAATTATTTTAATAATTTCCCCAATACGAAATTTCTTGCATTAAATGCAGTAATTCGAACTCTTATTGTCATTGGCGGCGGCGTTCTTTTTCATCTTTTTTATTATTCAAATGCAACTGTATTAATTCTTGGAAAAGTCCCTGGCATTGCCCAACCCGCTGATGCGCCTTTGGTTTGGATTATTCTTTTTTTAAGCATGATCGTAGTGCATATTGATTTTTTTGATGGTTGGCCATTAAAAAAATCAAAAGGAAATGACAGCAATGGTTGATAAAAGCAAACGGGTGTTTTTTAAACATTGTTTTTTAGAACAGATGGGAAAGGCTCTCTCCAGTTTTGATGAAGGAGTTAAACAAGTTGAGGCGGAACAGGATTTTGACGACTATTTTGATTCTTATGAATCCAGTTATGCTTTAACCCTGGCCTATCCAGATGAAATAATGATAGAGACCGCCCGTCAGCTTGGAATTGAAACTTGTGGGAGGGAAAAAAAAGATATTATAAAAGAACTGTTCAAGAAAAGGGGGGGGTATTAACATCGATATTCAGAGCCTGCTTCGTAATAAAATAGATAACATGCTGATCACCACCTCATGGGTTGAAAAGGTCAAAGAACTGATCGGCCTGGAGGCGGTCAGCCCGGTATGGGGAGAAAAACCGGCCTGGTATTTTTGGATCTCACAAACATTAGGGGCGTACTACCTTGAATTAAGTCACATACATGATGAGCCATGGGAGAATGATCGCTTAGCATGTGGGGCGTTCAAAGTGAAATGTTACCCATATGCGAATAAAGAGGTTTTTAATAATTTTTCCTTTGAAGAGCAGTCATTTGTCAAAAGTGCGCTTTTTGATCACACAAATACACCAAAGTTTGATCAAAAAGACAAGATACCTGACTCCCTTTTTAATGTGGCAGCCCTTGAATTGACAATTGATTCAACAGATAGTATCGCTCTCTTTTCTTTAGGGGCACTCGATTCCATGCAGATTTACCACGCTCATAAAAACTTTCAGTCATATCCTGAAATTAATAAAGAAAAAGTATATAGGGCAGGAGAGAAAGCAAGCGACGTCCCGGGATATGACCTGGGGTATCCGCTTTTCAGCAGCCTGCTTTCTCTATATTCTTTTTACAGCAAAACAAAGCCTGTACGGGTTTTGTTAACCAGCAGCCCCGGGTTTAAATATGTGTGTAATTCTCCAGAAAAAAAAGACTGTATTGATACGGACGACACCATCCTTTATTCTCTGAATGTTCTATTTTCAGATAATAGCGATAAAAATACTGCAAATGAAAACAAATTAATTAAACAGCGATTTAAAGAGCCTGACTGTACGATTATTTTTGACCAAAAATTTTCATTCGGTCAATTACCCTATAATTACATATTTCCTTTTGTAAACAATGCGTTGGATGAAAAATGGTGGTCACTTGCCACTGCAAACTATAAATCTGATCTGACATCAACATGCGGCTGTGAAGATTGTCATCATTAAAAAAAAGGGGACTTAACTGCCGATTTGTTAAATTGCTCTCCATCCTTGGTGCCCTAACAACAGAAAGTTCACCTGACCCCAGGACTGCATTCCTTTAGGGTCAGGTGAAGCTATTGGTTTTCTTTGTGAGGATGAAGCTTCTATAATAAATTCGATCTAAGAAATTTTGTCTGCTATATCAAAATTTTCTCGAAAAATCTTTCCAGTTTCAATTCTCTGACAATATTATCCTTCTGCCTTTTTTTCGAGCTCATCCAGTTTGTCAGGGTCAGAAACGGCAATGTCAACGAGACTTTGTGGGATAGCGCTTTGTTCGCACATTGTCCTGATTTCTTTTTCTACTTCGCTAAATTCCATAATTTCACGAATAGAATCGATGTGGTCAATCATATCATCTGGAGTAATATCTTCCAAGGCAGGACCTGCGGCTTCCGCTTTTTTCTTCTCAGCTGCTTCCTTAGCTAATCTTTCCTGCTCTTTGATTTCCTCTTCCATGGCTTTTTTGGCATTGGTAATAGCGGCCGGGTCAACTTCTGCCATCTCTACGATCAATTCCTCTGTCACATTATTGGTAATTAAATGTTTTACCTTTTCTTCGTCTGATTTGCCGTCAACCTTCTCCAGCATCTCTGCTACTCTTTTTCTCTCTGCCTTTTCCTTTGCAATTTCAGCCTCTACCTCGACCAGTTTTTCTTCTGTAATGCCTAATTTAACTACGATCACCTCGCGTTCTACCTGTTCTCCTATGAGGTATCGGATACTTTCATTTTCAGACATTTCTTTCGCTTTTTTTACAAGCAAATCAAGTCTTGTCTCTTCCATAATCTGTATTAGGTCCAGTCTACAATTTACTTTTTTAAGTTCTTCCCAGGTTTCACCAAGATTGGCGATAAGGTTACTGGTCGCTGAATAAGGATTGATCACGTCTTCCAGTGAAAGCGCTGAAATCGCATCGTTCAAATCCTTCATCAGCGGTCTCCCAACTGTGAGCATATCATCCATCGCCCATCTCAACTGCATCATCTTGCCGCCACTTTTGGAAACATTAAAACCTTCATTATCAAGGTCGCCTACAATCTTTTGAATCGCTTCTTCCTTAGCTTGCCCTGAGAGTTCTCCGGCATTAAGCTCAAGTAATTTCTCCTCAATTCCTATCCATAGTGGTTTTTTTTCAATTTCCTCTACTTTTTCAATCTCTTCGGTTTCCTCAACTTTTTCAGTTTCTTCGGCTGTCGTCATTTTTTAATCTCCTTTAATTGATATATTTTGTCTAATTTCAATTCGTTTCCCGAATCCATGCATAAGGGATTCTTTATCGATAACGTTTATTTTTTTCACCTGGCCTGCTGAAAAACTATCCTAAATTTTTTTTCATGCCGTATGAAAATTATTATAATATCTATTCAACTCTGTTGAAGATATAATTGATTCTGTTCAATTTTGCCAGATTAAAATTTCTATATTGATTAAACATCAATTTTCGATTTCCGGATAGAATAATAATATTTTGACTTCAATATTTGGAGAATGTCTTCAATGCGCTTTCAAAATTCTGAATTAAGAACAAATTATTGTTGATATGAATTTAACTGCTAAAATTCACTATCCTATAGGGGGACAAGAGAATCAATCATTTTTTGAAGTCCACTATCAAACAGACTTAAGTTATTTAAAAATGTTTGTTGACACATCGGATATTTTTGAACACCCTGGGATTTAATTTTTATTATTTTTATTTGTGACACATCCACTGGAGGCCAGATGACAGAATCCAATATGACAGACTATGAAAAAGAATATGGCGTATTTAAATGGCAGGTTCCAGAGTACTATAATTTTAGTGAAGATGTCATTGATAAGTGGGCTAAAGATCCTGAAAAACTGGCCATGATATGGGTCGATGATAACGGAACCCGTCAGGAAAAAACCTTTTTAGAATTCAGCCAGACCTCTAAAAAACTGGCAAATGTACTGACCCATGCCGGTGTAAAAAAAGGGGAGCTGATTGTTGTGCTGCTGGGGCGAAATATCGAGTGGTGGGATATCTTTACGGCAAGTTTGCGGATGGGGGCTGTGATTTCCCCTGGAACCACCCAGCTGACATCCAAAGATATTTCATACAGGATTAATGCCTCAAAGGCTGTTTGCTTTATCACTGACAATGAAAATGCCGACAAATTTGAAGCCATTGAAAAAGAGTGCCCCACCATAAAATCTAAAATCATTGTCGGAGCCCCCCGTAATGGGTGGACCTGTTTTTCAGAATCCGTTGAACAGGCCTCCAAAACCTTTGCATCAGTCCATACAAAGATAGATGATAAAGCCATTGTCTATTTTACCTCGGGTACCACTGGATTTCCCAAGATGGTGCTTCATACCAATGAATATACGCTTGCACATACGACTACAGGAAAATACTGGCTTGATTTAACGCCGGATGATCTGCACTGGAACGTCAGCGATACCGGTTGGTCCAAAGCTGCATGGAGTTCATACTTTGGCCCCTGGAACATGGGGGCTACCCTGTTCACCCATTTTACAGACCGATTTGATCCCATTAAAACTATGGAGCTGCTTGAAACCTTTCCCATCACCACCATGTGCGGCGCACCTACCCTTTATCGAATGCTTGTTCTACAGGATTTAGGCGTATTCAATAATTTAAGTTTAAGACATTGTGTCGGTGCGGGCGAACCCTTGAATCCGGAAGTCATTGAAACATGGGAACAGGCGACAGGAACGATTATCAGGGATGGGTATGGCCAGACCGAAACTGTCTTCTTATGTGGAAATTATCCCTGTCTTGAACCCAGATTCGGTTCTATGGGAAAGCCTGCTCCGGGAGTTGACCTTCAAATCATTGATAATGACCTTAATATAGTTGCTGCCAATACTGAAGGCGAGATTGCCATAAAAATTGCCCAAAAAAGACCTTTAGGACTTTTCAAAGAATATTGGCGAGAGCCTGAAAAAACAGCCGCCACCCAACGTGACGGATGGTATCTGACCGGAGACCGGGCATACAGAGATGAAGACGGCTACTTCTGGTTTGTGGGGCGATCAGATGATGTGATTTTAAGTTCAGGATACAGAATCGGTCCCTTTGAGGTGGAAAGTGCACTCATTGAACACCCGGCAGTGGCTGAATCAGCTGTCGTTTCAAGCCCGGATGAAAAAAGGGGAGAAATCGTTAAAGCCTTTGTCATTCTTGCTCCTGGATTTAAAGCATCAGATGATTTGAAAACAGATATCCAACGTCATGTAAAACAGGTTACAGCTCCTTATAAATATCCAAGGAAAATAGATTTTGTTATCTCTCTTCCAAAGACAGTCAGTGGAAAAATTCGACGGGTGGAACTTAGAAACAAAGAATGGGGTAAATCGTAACCATATAACATCACATTAAAAAAGATTTTCTAATTCAGCTTTATTTTGTACCCCACCGCCAATTTTTAATAATTATGTCAATAGCCTTTTTGTTACAAGTTTTATCCCGCTGATCTCGCCCTTATTTAAAAAAATAATATCCTGCCATTTCGTATGCCAGTCATAGATCTGAGGAGGTATCAGGTCTATAAAAAAACCAACCCGACGGCGCAGTTATAAAAACTGCCACGAGTTGTACAAACCGGATTACCGTTATTTAAAAAGATAAAAATTCTGACGACATCTATTGAACGTTAATTACTGTAAATGACCCATCTTTAATTCCGTTGATCTTTGATACATATAAAAAAATTATGCGAACCTGCAACAAGTCTTTCATCTGTTGTTATGGACATGCTTGTGTTAAGTGCCAAAGCAGCCTATATTTTTTTATTATTTCACAACATTCGCCTTTCCGACAAGTTGACCATCCTTGTTTATGTGCCAGCTTTGAAGCCGGCCATCACTACCGTACCTAGTTTCGATACCATTCTGTTTATCGTTTTTATACTCCCAGGATATTTCAAGTCTGCCGTTTCTAAAGGATCGAGAAAGCCCGCTTCGCTTTCCGTTTTCATAGAATCCGTCATAAATGACAAATCCATTTTTAAACTTAGCTATACGGCCGTGTTTAACATGACTGCCGTTTACAGTCTTGTAATGTTCAATGCTTTTTGGGGAACCATCATCGTGATACTTGTATGCAGGTCCATTGAGGACATTATTAAGCTTGTAGGCTGTACTGCCAACCTTGCGTTTGTAGTTAAAGGCAACGGTAAGCTGCTGGTTCCCTTCACGAATGCTGGTAATTCTGCGTAGCTTCTCTTTAATAAAATAAAGCTCGGTTTTGACCAGGGAACTTTTATCGTTATTATCTTTATACAGGGTAAAGATATGTATAGCTTCCTTGGGCCGGGTCAGTACCCAGTCTCCGTGGGGAGGAGAGGTCGGGATATCGAATTCTTCCAGGACCTGCTCAATGGGCTGCAAAGCAAGCTCTTTATGGGGCCAGGAATCCTGAGAAGGAAAATCAGCATCAACTTTCGGTGCATAAGCTGCCTCCATTGGTGGCGTTCCCAATTTAGATGCTGTGATGGGTTCGGCTGGGACTGTAGAAACCGGTTTTGGCTTGACAGGAGCTTGGTTCACAGACTTTTTAGTTGGCGTAACCTTGGCCATTGCCGGATTGGGTAGGACAATGGCTTTGGATACTTTGACAGCTGTTTTTGCTGCAACCTGGTATCCACCGTTGGGCCAGTCTGTGTAAACCCTGATTTCATAGTTTCCTTTCGGCAGTCCTTTAAAACTGTGGCTGCCTGATTCCGGTTTGCCCTGAAGCATAACCATGTCATAATATTCATCTGATTTATGGGTGACGTCCGACAGAGCAAGCCAGTCCTGGCCATTTGCCGGTAAACCTGTAAATTTTACTGTAATCTTTTGTCCTGGCATAAAATTCAATTTTTCAGGTATCAAAGATATTGCTGTCACAGGTTCTGCTGGCAAAACTGAATGTTTAGATACCACAGGTTGAAGCGTATTAAAGTTTATTGATCCTTTAGTAAGGTTACCGGTCCAGGTACCATCAGACGGATTAATAGATTCCAGTGTTCTTTGCCCTTTCGCACACTTACCATAACTGCCGGTAAATGATTTTCCATCAGCTGAAAATTTTAGTACAAAAGGACCGCTCCAAGTATCATTGGGGCCGCATTCATGGGTGTCATCATTTTCCGACCACCATCCTTTCAAAGTTCTATTTTCCAAAAATCCAGTTATTTTTCCATCCGCATAATCATAGTGACCGGTTATATTATTTTCCTTTTGAATAAAATATACTCTATTAAAGTTGGAGCTCCATTCGCTCGTGTCTGATGCCATAACAAGAGGTTGGAAACATAGAATCAGGATAAAGACAAGTAACAAACAAGATTTGAAACGGTTCATTGGTAATCCTTACAAAATTAATGATTTTACAGCTTCATGGTCGATCTTTATATATTACTCCATAGGATAAAGGTCGGTCAATGGGATTAATTTATAAAAAATTCTTTTGAACACTATTTCAGGCAAATAATATTTATGTGGCAATAGAATTAAATTTTAAAATCCCCCATTAAGGTATATTAGAGATAAAAATTAGGTAAATTTTCCCTCTAAAATGATGTTGACTATGTCAATAATTCCTCAGAAATCGAATTAGACACTGAGCCCTTCAATTTTCAACCAACCTTACAAAAGAGCTAAAACATATCAAAAATTTTTTACAAGACAAACTGTTAAATAGTAATATAGATGGGAATATTAAAACCATTTGTGCAAAAATAATATTGTAACCTTTACATTTTTTTGGTAGCGAATGAGGTGTCTCTTGTTTATTATAAACAAAAAAATGGTGGCATCCATTTAGAATTTCTCGGAGGGATATGAAACGTTATCTTTTTATATTTACAGTATTATTGTTTTATCCAATATGGATAATTTTATTACTATTGGTTAAACTAACAGAATACCGTGAAACCATCACCAAAAAACATTTTATGCCTTGGCAATTTTTATATAAAAAATAAGAAAAGCCCTCAGCATCTGCAAAAAAGGCCTTTCCTTAATAAATTGAAAAAAGTACTGACCAGGAAAAAATGCTGACCATCGATAAGAACCCGGGCCAAATCACAATGACATTCAAGCTGCCGGGGTTCTAGTGTGATCAATCGTTGGGGGAGACGATGAATAATGTCCGAAATTGATAATACATTAAAAAATATATTCGGGTTCGACAAATTCAAACCCGGTCAGGAACAGGTTGTAAAAATCATTACATCCGGTGAATCTGCTGCATCTATTTTCCCCACAGGTGCCGGAAAATCTCTTTGCTATCAGTTACCTGCTATTCTTGAACAGGGGATGACCCTGGTTGTTTCTCCGCTTCTCTCTCTAATGAAGGATCAGATCGATTTTTTGAAATCAAAAAATATTGCAGCGGCAAAGCTTGACTCAGGGATGAGTGCTGAAGAGTACCGGAACACTCTTACATGTGCACGAACGGGTAAACTTAAGATTCTGATGATCGCAGTAGAACGGTTTAAAAATGAGCGCTTCAGGACCCAATTACGACAGATAAAAATATCACTGCTTGTCGTTGATGAGGCCCATTGTATCTCTGAGTGGGGGCACAATTTCAGGCCGGATTATCTCAAGATTCCCATGTATGAAAAACAGTTCGGTATTGGAAAGATTTTATTGCTGACAGCCACGGCAACCCAGAGAGTTATTGATGATATGTGCAAAAAATTTGATATCCGCCATAAAAATATTATTCAAACCGGATTTTACCGGGAGAACCTGCTTCTTCGCATACACCCGGCAAAGGAAGAAAAAAAAGACAACCAACTTAGAGAAGTATTGGCAGGAAAACCTGATGGCCCGACCATTGTTTATGTTACCCTGCAGAAGACAGCCGAGCGGGTAGCCCGGATGTTAACCGAGAACGGCATTGCTGCAGATGCGTATCATGCAGGAATGAAAACTGACCACCGTGAGATTATCCAGAATCGTTTTATGATCGGTGAAATCGGTGTCATTGTCGCTACCATTGCCTTTGGAATGGGTATTGATAAGGAAGATATCCGAAAGGTGATCCATTATGATCTGCCAAAGTCCATAGAGAGCTATAGCCAGGAAATTGGCAGGGCCGGCAGGGATGGGAATCCATCTTTGTGTTGTATGTTAGGAAATAAAAGTGGCGTTCCAGTACTGGAGAATTTTGTATATGGGGACACACCGGGTTTTGACAACATCCGAAAAGTATTAGGCTATATTAATGAAAGTCAGGGGACTGTGTTTGAAGTCCACCCGTATAAGTTGAGTAAGGATGCTGACATTCGTATGTTACCCCTGAAAACCTTACTTGTGTATCTTGAAATTTCACAAATCATTTCCCCTAAATATACTTATTTTGAATCATACGCCTTTCAGTATTTGGTCCCGGCAGAAAAGATCATTGCCAATTTTGACAAGGAAAGAAAACAATTTGTAAAACTCATACTGGATCATTCCAAAGCAGCAATAAAATGGGTAACAGTGGATATCAACCAGATTATTATTGAATCCAATTCTGATCGACAGCGGGTCCTGACCGCCCTGGAATATTTTCATGAAAAAGGATGGATTGACCTGCAACCCAAATCAGGCGTTGAGGTATTTGAGATACTCAAGCCCGAGTTTGATATAGATTCAACAGCTCAAGAACTTGCAAACCTGTTCATCAATAAAGAAAAAAAGGATGTGGGCCGCCTCCATACCATGATTAATATTTTTGAGACGGATCAGTGCCTGGCAAAAAATTTGTCTGCTTATTTTGGAGAAAAACTTGATAGGGACTGCAACCAGTGTTCTGTTTGTATGGATAACGGACCGATTAAACTACCCTCATCAAAGCCACCTTCTTTGAATGAATTGGATTTTAATCGCCTGATTCAGGACTTGGCCGATACTGATTTGTCGCCACTGCCGGTTACTTTGACAACCCGTTTTTTATGCGGGATATCAACCCCCCGGCTGATTCAGTATAAAGCCAGGCAAATGAAGGGGTTTAGCCATTTGGAAGCTTACCCGTATAAAGCGGTTGAAAAATGGGTGCAAGCACACCTGAAATAATTTCAGTCGATCAAGCAAGTAGCTGCGACTGGTGGTTTTAGCTGTTCTTAAAAAATATGTTTCAGTTCAGTTTCATATACGCGTTAATATTTACAATCGGAGGATCGGGTAATGATTTTATAAAATATCAGGGTCCCTTGATAGGATTGTTACAAAGTTTATGATACGGTCTTTTAATAAATAAGTTAATTTTAGGAGGGGGCAACATGGAAAAAATGATTTCTTATTGTGGTACAGATTGCTCAACATGTGAAGGGTATCAGGCAACTCAGGAAAATAGCGATATAAAACGCAAAGCAGTCGCAGAGAAATGGACCATTCAGTATAATACAGACATAAAATCTGAGCAGATAAATTGCCAGGGTTGCAAATCAGACAGTGCTAAATTCTTCTTTACCGAAAATATTTGCGAAATCAGAAAATGTAACATTGAAAAAGGGACCTCGAATTGTGCTCAGTGTACGGAATACAAATGTGATAAATTAGAAAAATTCATTGAATTGGCACCATTAGTTGGAGACGCATTGGAGGCATTGCGATAATCTAGGTCCAAAAAATGATGAATAAAAGCATTTAGGCTTTTAGCAAACACGCATAAAAAACAAACGTATGCATAAACACTGCTTATATTTTGGGATACAAAAAAAAATCTTGTTAAATGACTGACCAATTTGATGTAATTACAAAAGGTTAATACATTCATACAAAAAGCTATTGACGCTGATAATTACACCAAATTCTCTAAAATATTATAAGAATATATTGACAAAAGTACCACAACGTATTACTCCTTGTTTTTTAAATTGGATGAAACAATTGAGGGGGAAGCGACTATGAGCAATAAAGAAAATTATCATTTTGAAACAAAAGCGATTCACGAAGGACTAAAAGATTCCCCTTGGCAAGGCGCAACCCTTCCACCCATTTTTCAGACCGCTGCCCACTACCATGACAGTGCGGACAGCCTGAGCAAAACATTTGCCGGCCAGACTCAAGAACATATTTATATGCGCTTGAGCAATCCTACGAATCGATTTCTTGAACAAAAACTTGCCGCCCTTGAATCTGGGGCTGCAGCCGTTGTGACTGGTTCTGGAATGGCAGCAATTAGCAATGCCTGTATGACACTTCTTCGAGCGGGTGATGAATTTGTTGCAAGCAGATCACTTTTCATGTCTTCTTATTCGCTTTTTACAAATATTTTCAAAAAATACGGCATCACTGTCAAACTCGTGGACCCTGTCAACCTTGAGGAGATTGAACAAGCCATCAACGAAAAGACCCGTTTTGTCTATATGGAAACCATCACCAATCCTGGCATGGAAATCGCTGATATCAAAAGTATAGCCGACATTTCTCATGCCAATGGTTTACCACTGCTTATTGATAACACCCTGGCATCCCCCTGGCTTTGCAGGCCGATTGAACTTGGGGCAGACATAGTCATGCATTCTACAACAAAATACCTTTCGGGTCATGGGGCTGCCATAGGCGGAGTGGTTGTTGATGCAGGGAATTTTGACTGGGCCAGTGAAAAATTTTCTGATTTTGCTCCTTTTGTTGAACAAAAAGGAAATCTGGCTTTTATTCACAGACTGTTTAAAGAACACCATATTAATTTTGGAACAACACCTGCACCGCTTCATTCTTATCTGACTGCTATTGGATTGAGCACCTTAGGCCTTCGCATGGAACGGCACATGGAAAATGCCGTCAAAGTGGCGAATTTTCTTAGAGAACAAACAAAAATTGAATGGATCAATTTTCCTGGTTTTGAAGATCATACGTCTCATGAAATTGCTAAAACTCAATTCAAGAAAAAAGGATTTGGTGCCATGCTTACGTTTGGTTTAAAAGACCAGGAGGCTTGTTTCAGGCTTATTGATCATCTTGACATGATTTTAAACCTGGCCAACCTGGGGGATTGCAAATCGTTGATTATTCATCCCTACTCATCTCAGTATATCTCTTTTCCCGAAGATCTTAAAAATCAACTGGCTGATCCCCAGCTGATTAGATTTTCACTGGGTGTTGAACATGCTGAAGATATTTGCAATGATCTATCTCAAGCATTAGAGGCTGTTTAAAAAAGGGTGCACAATGAGTGAGTATATTGATCAAGATCAATCTGGAGCTACTGTGGGCATTGTTGAAAAACAATTCTTCACTTTTTCAACGCCGCCCGACATGATGAAGCTTGAAAGTGGGTCCAGTATTGGTCCTGTGACCATAGCCTATGAAACCTGCGGGTCTTTAAATCAGGACAAAAGCAATGTTATCCTTGTTCTTCATGCTTTGTCCGGAGATTCCCATATGGCGGGGTATTATGACCCAAAAGATACCAAACCTGGCTGGTGGGATATCATGGTGGGTCCCGGAAAAGGCATTGATACAGATAAATATTTTGTAATTTGTTCCAATATTATCGGATCTTGCGCCGGTTCAACAGGCCCCTCATCCATAAATCCTGAAACAAACAAAGAATATGGAACCCACTTTCCGATGATAACCATCGGCGATATGGTTGAAGCCCAAAAAGCCTTATTCGATCATTTAAAAATTAAATCTATACTATCTGTGATTGGGGGATCGGTCGGAGGAATGCAGGTGCTTGAATGGTGTGTCCGCTATCCAGGCATGATTAAATCAGCCATTCCTCTTGCAACTACTACAAAGCATTCAGCTTTAGCTATTGCCTTTAATGAAGTTGCAAGACAGGCCATCATGGCTGACCCAAATTGGAATGATGGACATTACTATTCTGATAAAAAACCAGATATGGGGCTTGCCCTTGCCAGAATGATAGGGCATATCACTTATCTTTCCGACGAATCCATGCGACTTAAATTTGGGCGAAAGCTTCAAAACCGATCTGCATTAAGCTTTGAATTCGGTGCAGAATTCCAGGTGGAAAGCTATCTTCAACACCAAGGCAAAAAGTTTATCGAACGCTTTGATGCCAATTCGTTTTTATATATAACAAAAGCTGCTGATTATTTTGATCTGGCAGGGCAATATGGGTCAGGATCTCTTGTAAAAGCGTTTGCTAAATGCCAATCAAAATTTCTTATTGTCTCCTATACCTCTGACTGGCTTTATCCCACATATCAATCAAAAGAAATGGTCAAAGCCATGAAAAAAAACAACTTGGATGTCAGCTTTTGTGAAATTGATGCCCAATGGGGACATGATGCTTTTCTACTTCCCAGTGACAGGCTTGACAACCTGATTCGGGGCTTTTTAAGGAGTGCATCTGATGAAACTTGAACCGTTAAGATATGATCTAAAAATCATTGCCTCCTGGATTGAACCAGAATCAAAAATCCTCGGCCTCGGTTGTGGAGAAGGGGATCTTCTTTATTGGCTTAAAAAAGAAAAGAATGTCAAAGAAAGAGGCATTGAGATAGAAGAGTCAAAAGTGGTTAAATGTATTGAAAAGGGCATTTCCGTTTTACAAGGCGATATTAATGAAGAAATTGAAGATTATCCTGATAACGCCTTCGATTATGCTATCTGTTCCCAGACCCTTCAACAAGTCTATGAGCCATCAAATCTAATCCATGCCATGATGAGAGTCGCAAAAATGGGTGTGGTGAGTTTCCCTAATTTCGGCCATATAAAGGTTAGGATGCAATTGGCATTGGCAGGCAGTGCCCCTGTCACAAAAGAACTTCCGTATTCATGGCACGATACACCCAATATCAGGGTGTTAAGCCTGAATGATTTTAAAAAATTCTCTGAACAAGTCGGTTTTAAAATTTTAAAAAAAGCGGCCATCAATACAAAAGAAAACCAACGTCATGGCAAAATGGTAACCTTTTTACCCAATCTTTTTGCCACCTATGGCATATTTTTAATTGGTAAGGAATAAATATGGAAAATACTGAAGATAACAAAAGCATGATTGATAAGATTCAAAAAATCAAACAAGAACTAGGTAATAAGCTTGTTATTTTAACCCATCATTATCAAAGAAAAGAAATTGTTGATCTTGGCGACCACAAAGGAGACTCTTTTGGCCTTTCTCAAAAAGCTGCCAGCGATGAAAACGCTCAGTATATTGTGTTTTGCGGCGTCCATTTCATGGCAGAAAGCGCAGCCATTCTTGCTAAAAGCCATCAGACCGTTCAAATTCCAGATTTAGATGCGGGATGCTGGATGGCGGATATGGCAGATGCATATCTGGTTGAAAAAGCATGGAATGATGTCACGGCTATTGTAGGCCAGAATCGTGTAACACCTTTGGTTTACATGAATTCTGATGCGTATATAAAGGCCCATTGCGGTAAAAACCAAGGGGCAGTATGCACATCTTCAAATGCGCCTAAAGCATTTGAATGGGCATTTAAACAAAGAGAAAAAATCTTTTTCTTCCCTGATGAGCATTTAGGAAGAAACACAGGAAATCATCTGGGTATTCCGGAAAATGAAATGATTGTATGGGACCCTGAGAAACCATTAGGCGGAAATACCGAACAAGATATTAAACAGGCCAAAGTTTTTTTATGGAAAGGGTATTGTCTGGTTCACACACGGTTTACCACAGATGATATGGATGATATGAGAAAAAACTTTCCTGATGCAAAAATCGTTGTCCATCCTGAATGCACCCAGGAAGTTGTTAAATCCTCGGATGCAGTGGGCTCTACAAGTTTTATTGTCAAATATGTGGCTGATGCGCCAGCAGGAGCTACTATCATTATTGGAACAGAAATTAATTTGATTAAACGGCTTGTGTTTGAATATCCTGATAAGAAAATTCTGCCATTAAAAGATTCTCTTTGCCCCAATATGTACAAAATAAATTTGAAAAACCTTTTAGAATGCCTTGAGAACATTGGGAAAACAAACATTATTACGATTGAAGAATCCATAAAAAAAGATGCTGTTATTGCCCTTGAAAATATGCTGAACCTCTAACCTATAAAAGCCTTTCATTCCCCCTTATCCAAAAAATACAGCCAATAGAAAAGTGACCTGTTTAATTAGCTTCCTTGAATATTGGTGTTGAAATTTCAGTGGTGTAAGTGTTTTTAAAATGCAATAGTAGGGCACGAATAAACATATAGGCGGACTGCCTATCAGTTGGAAGCATTATGGCTGTTTAAAAAACATATTAACATCAGGATTATATGGAGAATGAATACTTGTTTGATAAGGTTATAGAATTTGCTGAAAGCGGAAGAGGGAGAAGATTACTTAATACTTTGAATAAAAGAGATACTCTTTTAACCTCGTCTGAATTGGATGAGGTCTTAAGAGTTTATCGTGAAATTGGTCTGAAAAAGGAAGTTGAGATGTTGAAAAACAGGAGAGGACTTTTGACTGATGATCAATATAACGCTTTGGCTGAAAAAGTAAGGAATAATTGTTGTTCAGAAAAGTATGATGATTTTGTAGTTTCTTTAAGAAATCTGTTGAGCAGTGGAATAAAAATGAACCCTTCTAAAATGAATAATGACGATTAAATTTAAGCTCTCAGTCTATAACGCTGCAAATTAAAAAAACCAGAGTGATTTCACGCTACTGAATATTGATCATAATAACAACGTATACAAACACTCAAAAAACGTTGACGATATCAAAAGTTCATATCATTGGAAAAAATGAAAATAGTTAAATTACATAATAAGGGTATTAAAGAATGATCAGCTATTTCACTATAGGTATTTCTGCTGTCTTTGTATCTGGGTTGACTATGTTTTCTGGATTTGGGCTTGGAACCCTTTTGATGCCTGTTTTTGCAATTTTTTTTCCAGTTGAAACAGCGGTTGCGGCAACAGCATTGGTACATGGTGCCAATAGTTTTTTTAAAATTGCGGCCGTTGGAAAACATGCAGACCGTTCATTGGTTATCAGCTTTGGTCTACCTGCCATCTTATCTGCATTTGCAGGTGCCATAGTTCTTTCTTATCTTTCCGGTTTCCCTGAACTGTTGAGTTATGAAGTCGGCCCAATCATGGCAGAAATCACACCGATCAAGCTCGTTATGGGATTATTGATGATACTTTTTGCATTATTTGAATTATGGCCGCCCTTGAAAGCGATCTCTTTTAATAAGAAATATCTATTCGTTGGCGGATTATTATCTGGTTTTTTCGGTGGTTTATCAGGTCATCAAGGAGCACTTCGCTCAGCCTTTCTTTCAAAAGTCGGAATTTCACCCCAGGCGTTTATTGGTACAAATGCTATGATCGGATTTATGGTTGATATGACTCGTATTACCACCTATGGTTTGATCTTTTGGGGTGTAAATCAATCACAAACATTTGGTTCTGATGATATATGGCCACTCATTGCAACAGGGATTGCAGCTGCTTTTATCGGAGTGAGGATTGGGAAAAGATTTCTTGATAAAATCACTATGAAAACCATCCAGAATCTAACCGGCATCCTTTTACTGGGTATCGCTATTTTACTTGCCTCAGGCATGATATAAACAATTTTTCATATAACATGCATGAATAGTATCCATAATCAATTGAAAAAATTAATGATTCCTACCTTTGGAGCTTTCAATAAAATAGAGGGTGTTTCATTAAAAATTCTGGAAGGTTGAAAATGGTTTTTAAAAACGCCATATTACTAAAATATAAAAACCTGAATAATAATATGAGAGGGTGATATGCCACACATAATTGTAAAGCTTTATCCGGGTAGATCGGAACAAGCAAAAAAAGAACTTACCAAAAAAATAGTGGAGAATGTTGTTGAAATTGCAGAATGTAAAGAGACAGCTGTTTCAGTCGCATTTGAAGAAATCGAACAAAAAGATTGGCCTGAAAAGGTTTATAAACCTGATATTATTGATGCTCAGGGAATACTATACAAAAAACCGGGGTATGACCCTTTTTTATCAAAACCGGATAAGAAAGAAAAAATGACAAGTTTAATAGAAAATGTCAGAGAGTCCGCAAGAATTGCACAGAAAGAAGATACATCCGGCAACTTTAATGCCATGTCATGGTTAGATCTTGAGCTGGAGGACAATCCAGAATCATTTGACAATTTTTTTGATACACCCTGGAATGAATTATCAGACGAGGAAAGGGGAAAAAGAATGATTGCAATTCGAAGGGCTTTGTAAATGAGCAGACCGCAAGAATCGGGTGGAAAAATCCTTTTGATTTATTTATACTGCGTTTGAATCAATTAAGGATATAATGACATGCAAAATAATAACACAATAAATAAACAATGGTCCTATGATTATGACATCGTGGAAAAGGCGATTAAATTTATTGAAACAAACCGTGAACGTCAGCCTTCACTTTCCAGTATTGCATCTTCTGTCAACATGAGCGAATTCCATTTTCAAAGACTTTTTTCAAGATGGGTGGGGATCAGCCCGAAACGATTTCTTCAATTTTTAACAAAAGAATATACGAAAAAGCTGCTGAAAAAATCAAATAACCTTCTGGATGTAACCTATGATGCAGGACTTTCAAGCCCTGCTCGGCTGCATGATTTGTTTATCCACTGCGAGGCTGTTACGCCGGGTGAATATAAATCAAAGGGAAAAGGGATTGATATTGTTTATGGGTTTTCTCATTCACCTTTTGGTATGTGTATGATTGCCAAAACTCAAAGAGGAATCTGCGCTTTAAAATTTGTCAGAAATAATACCAAAGAAAAGCTTTCAGCATGGCTTCAGAACCAATGGCCAAAGGCTATTCTTACAATGGATAACAAAAAGATCGAACAAATATCCCTTTCCATTTTCCCTTTTAATAATCAGGTGGAACAGGCACCACTTCACCTTTTTATCAAAGGCACCAACTTTCAGATAAAAGTGTGGGAAGCACTCACTATGATCCCCTTTGGAAGAACAGTATCTTATCAGGATATTGCACAGCATATCGGCATAGCCGGTGCTAACCGGGCCGTTGGGACAGCCATCGGAAAAAACCCCATTCCTTTCTTAATTCCCTGCCACAGGGTGATTCGAAAAATGGGAGACTTTGGTAATTATGGTGAAGGTAAGATTAGGAAAAAAGCATTAATCGGCTGGGAAGCAGCAAAGCGTGGCGAATTTTAAGACAATTTGGAGTAATTTATGAGCTTTATTAAAGATGGAAAAAACATAATATCTCACCTTGATACCTACTATAACGAAAGTGTTCAAAAAGAAAAAAAGGTTATCAAGCAACTTACAATCGATGCGCTCCATGAAAAGCTTAATCTTTCATTACACCTAGAAAATGGAGATTTAACTGCTGAAAAACTGGATGCTTTTGTGAAAACGTATCTTGATAATACAACACGTTTGCACCATCCGGGATATTTTGCCCATCAGGTCGGTGTACCGCATTCAACCGGTGCATTAGGATCTTTTATTGATGGATTCACCAATAATGCGATGGCTATCTATGAGATGGGGCCTGCAGCGGCTGCTATTGAATTTTTTATGATCAATTATCTGTTAAAAAAAATAGAGTGGGAGCCCATGCCCACTGACATTAAAAAGAGACTTACCTTTGATCATGGTGCAGGTGTACTCACTCATGGGGGTTCTATTGCAAATCTAACGGCGCTTTTAACGGCAAGGAATCACATGGACAATAGTATTAGAGAAGAGGGGAATTCTTCTGACTTAGCTATCCTTGTCCCTGATACATCACATTATTCTGTCGCCAAGGCTGCAGGTATTATCGGGATCGGCGAAAATAATGTAATTCGCCTTGAAACAGATGCCAATGGTCGTGTGATCATATCAAAAATAAGTAACGCTTTTCAAACTGCAGTAAACAAGGGCAAACGAATAGTTACACTTGTTGCCAATGCCTGCTCAACTGGCACAGGCCTTTATGACCCTATCGATGAAATTGCAGACATTTGCAAAGAAAAAGGGGTTTGGTTCCATGTTGATGGCGCCCATGGGGGTGCAGCACTTTTCTCGGATAAATATAAGCCCTATCTTAAAGGCATTCTAAAGGCAGACTCTATGATCATTGACGCCCATAAAATGTTAAGAACACCTACGATATGTGCGGCATTGCTAGTGAAAAATGCTGCAACGCTTGATCATACATTTGAACACACTGCCAGCTATCTTTTTCATGATAAAAAGCAACCCGGCTTTGATTTTATTGGCCAAGCCATTGAATGTACAAAAGCAGGGCTTGGGCTAAAATTTTATATGACCGTTGCTGCGATTGGCGAAAAAGGAATCGAAGCCTATATTGACCATACATTTGACCTTACTCGACAGGCATATGAGTATATCCGCACTCAGCCTGATTTTGATGTGCCTGTGACCCCTGAAAGCAATATCCTGTGTTTCCGATTTAATGCCTCAGATGCTGTTCAAATCATGATACGAGATTATTTGATTGAAAAAGGCGATTTTTATATTTCTTCTACTGAGCTCAATGAAAAACGATATCTTCGGATAGTGATCATTAACCCTGAAACAAAAATGAATGATATAAAAGCGCTTATCGCATCAATTAGAAACGCTGCTGCGAATTAAGGCACATGAAAAATACAAAATCCCAAATACAGCTTGTCTTATAATATTTCCATCCGCCTAATTTTTCTCTTTTTTATCAATTTTTTCAGTAAATAATTTTTTGACTAGTTGTGTGTCTTGATGTATACTTGTCTTACATATTGAATTTCATACAATTTTTTCTATTTGATCCCGAACTCAGTAATCAGTTTCGAACTTTTTATTAATTTACTACTTTTTTGTACACCATCTGATATTTATACAAAGAAAGGACCAGCCATGAAGGATCAATCTCCTCAGGTATTTCTCCAGCGGGCAAGGGTGATAAATTTTATTAGAACAACCGCATTTATCTGTTTTATTGTAGCGCTTTTTTACTCTTTGGCTGCTGTTGTCTATTCAACTAAAGTTCTATACAAAGTTAAATTAAACTACGCTGTTATTCTTGAACAATTCGGGGGTAAAAGACAGGCAGTAACAGAAGTAGGCTGGCATTACAGACTCCCCTTTTTTACGAAACTGGAAAAAGAAGTTCCTTTGATGAATCAGGTTTTATATCTTGGCGGGAGTTCAGGACCTATAAAAATCATTTCGCAGGAAAATGTAGCACTTTGGGCGTCTGCTTTAATGACATTCAAAATTAAAGATTTAAGGATTTGGGGCATTGAAAATCTTTCTCCTGAAACCCTTCTCCAGGGTGATTTTGATGGTATTTCTAAAGATACTTTGCAAGCCCAGGAAGTCAATAAACTGATCAGCGAAAGAGAAAAAATTAAAGAAATAATATTTCAGGCATTAAAAAATCGCCCCATTAACAAAGATGGACCAACCATTGAAGGCAAATTTGGTATTGAGGTCATTAGTTTTGTTCTCAATGAGACCCGGTTTGGCGACAAATTAATCGAAGCCACAGAAGAGAAAAAGCGGCGGCAACTGATTGCAGAAGCTGACAATTATGCAGCAGATCAAGAAGCTGACAGGATAAAAAAACTCTATAGGGCTTATCTTGAAGGCATACAATCACTTCATATGGCTCTGGGTGGTTCTGACACGCAAAGCGTAAACCCAGCCCTATTTGAATTTTTATCCCAGCAAAAATGGGCAACCGCATATGAAAAAAATCAATCAGAACAAAAAACCTTTGTCCTTCATGGTGCAGGGCAGCAACCTTCTCTAACCCTGCCCTCCCAGATCAAAGGAAAAATGACTGTGCCACCAGAAACCAAAGTTAAAACGCCTTCCAAGGTCATTTGGAAAAAACCTTAACCCAAATGTTGGGGTTAAGAATGGGCTGATTTCATTTTATCCTAGGAGAAGGCAATGGCAAGAAGGACAACGAAACAAAAAATACTGATCAAGCTTCCAGAAGTATCTATCAAAAAGATAGAAAAGCTTGTGGCAACTTGGAGTTATGACACCAAAGCCTTTGTTAGGTCTCGTCTGAACCAATACAAACCACCCCATCGTTTGATTTCATTTTTTAAAGAGTCTTTTTTCCTTCTGTTTTTTATGCGACGGAAAAAAAGGAAGATGAACGTATTAAACAACCCTGAAATATTAAGGGATTGGAAAAAAAGATTTTTATATTCAGGAGAAACAAACCCGGGTGCATCCTGGAATGCCATCATTGAAAAAGAGCTGACAAAACCGGAATATCACTATTTGATGGCCGTATTGGACAAGGATCTGATTGATCTGCATGTCCCTTTTGAGCTTGCCAAAACTTTTGATAAGATATACCGCGCCCATATTAGAAAAGAACATATTGAAGATCCTGATGTTCCCAAGGCCCCTATCGTTCTCATTGAAGGGATTTCAGGCAGTGGTAAAAGTGCTACCGTCAGAGAAACTTTAGAAAAAGTTCTATTTCAAAATGAAGTCATCCCCATGGTTGACTGGAAAAAAAAGAAAGAAGAAATTCTTGCCAGACACAGCCTTTTTACCAGCTTGGCAGAAGTTGATCCTGAATTTGCTATGAAAATTGCAAAAAAACGAAAGCAGGCTTTTTACAGCCGCCTTGCTAGGATTCCGATTATAAGACGAATTTTTAAAAAACGAATCATGAATAATTTAATGTACTTTGAAGAAAGAGGTATCAGCGTTGATGCATCAATTATTACCCCTAATGATTATCAGACCGCACTAGCCGGAGAGCCGGGTAATTATTTTAAAAAAGCGATGGGACACCCTAAAGTAATGTCTATCCGGCATATTGAAGAGGCCCATTCAGCCTTTGGTAAGTCCGAAGGCAGCTATAGTGGCGGCGCTGAAAATCAGCAGAGAACTTTAATTGATACTTCCAATATTGTTCTGGATGAAATCATTGATGGAAGAAGGGATTGTTTTATGATTGCTACAAGCGATCAGACCCATCGATTTGACTCAGCCATTTATAGACGATTTGTGGAAAAAGGATGTATCATTGATATATCTAAATACTGGATGAACGCTGAAAATCTTAAAAAGATCATCTTTCTTGAAATCAATCGTCACCAAATTCCTACAAATTATAGCCAGGATTCTAAAAGCCTTGATGAGGCTGCAAATATGATTTATGCCATTTTCAAAGAGCGAAGCCTTAAAGTAAGCCCGGCATATGTCAGAAAGCTGATAGAATCCATTATAAATATCCGGGGGGATTTTATTCTTGATTTTCTGGACAATAGCATTTTAATCAGGAGTGCTTTTCAATTGGTGGCTAAAAATGTCTATGGCGAATTGTACAGCAAAGTCGTTGATCGTATGGATCGAACTGTTGAATGGGATCAATATGTAGGAAATATTAAAGATAAATTTTCAGAGATGGCCAATAATTGTTTCAGTTATGGCATAAGTGAAGATAAAGGGGTCGTTTTAACAGGGCCTCCGGGCAGTGGAAAGACCTATCTTGCCAGAACATGGCTTTCCTCAAATCTTAAAGTTCATGATATTGCCACAAGCCCTTCGACTCTTCAAGACCCCAATAGCCCGGTTCATGGTGCTGTTGCCAATCTTGAAAAAGTGTATGATATTGCAAAAATGATTGCTCCCACAGTCATCTTCTTTGATGAAGGTGATGCATTGGCCCCCCGAAGAAGTGCCACAGGCGGTCAACCATCTGATGCTTTGACCAACAAATTTCTAAATATAATTGATGGCGAAATACCCTTAAATAAAGTCTTTACCGTTCTAACCACTAACCGTCTGGATATCCTTGATCCTGCCTTGATCCGCTCAAAACGATTAAAAACATTAGAAATATCGGGCCATCTGCGGCAGAAAGATATATTCGATATTATTAAAAAGCAGTTTGAAAAGGTTCCTCATAAACGTGAGTTTGAAATTGAAAAAATCATTGAGACGGCTCAAGGAATCTGTAATACACCTGCTGATTACACCTCTTTTACAGAAAAAGCGATCGCCCTTTGCAGTACTGAATTTAAAGTTTTGTTAAAACTTCGGCAACTTAAAAAATTCACCCACCCGGAAAAATGTGAGTTCATAAAACTGAATTTTAAAACTATTATCGGTATTCTTGATGCTGTCAAAGCGCCTCCTTTGATAAAAACACAAATCAAAAACGATTTGGCAAATTTTGTTGAGCACTATGATCAGATTCTTGCCAATGTGGATCACATTGTTGCAGAAAAAGACTATCCGCTTGTAAAATCCCATCTTGAATCTGCCAGAAGAGAGATTTCTCAAAGCCCTATAAGAAAAGGAGTTGTCCAGCTCAATGAATTTTTAGAAACAGAGTTAAGTAAAGAACCCCAGGTCGGTTTTATTATTGGTGTGGGTGCAAATGATACGTCCGGCATGTTACTGCCCATTGCCACCAGCCTGACAGGAAAGGTTGACGGCTCTCCTATTATTGTCACCGGAGCTGTTTCATCCTCTTCCTCGAGTGCTGCCGAGCTCGACATGGCTGTTCAAATGACAAAACAGTCTGCCCAGGAAGCCTTGACCATGGTAAAAAATTATATCCAGCAATTAAGTCCGAATTATAGCATTCCCTGGGTTTTTGGTGACTTTTTGCAACGATATTCTATTCACCATCAATTGCTTTCTGCTTCATATAATGTTGGTGGGCCATCTGCCGGATATGCGCTTGCTTTAAATACACTATCTGCTTTATTAAGAATCCCTCTATGTATAGATTTTGGTATCACAGGCGCACCATGGACAAAAGGGGTGAGGAAAAATGAAATTGGGGGATCTGTTATCATTGGCGGGCACAAGAAAAAAACAGAAAAAGTTTTATTATATCTTAGAAGAATGTATATGCCGTTACAAAACTACAAAGATCTTGAACCTGACTTTTTAATGGGATACTGGCAGCGTAAAAAAGATATTATTGCTGTCACTCATTTTGCCGATTTAATGCCTGAAGTATTGTTCCTGAATGATGAACATAACCAGCAACGAGAAGACTTAATAGAGATGCGGATAAAACTGAAAAGTGAAAAATACTATGCCACGCAAAGAACACCACACCTCAAAGAAAATATCATTCAAACAAAAAACATAATGAGAAAACGGGCTGAAGAAGAGATCTTAAAACGGGTGAATGCCATTCGACAGTATCTTATGGATCCTGATAGAGAAAAATATATTTCTCATGAAAAAATTTTAAAACTGTAAAAAAGCCTCATACCATATATGGGGTTGCATAAACTTTACATAGACTGAGCCCTATGAATACCAGTTCTCACCCGGAAAAGGTGGGAAAATAGAAATTGATTATAGAAGATATCCCGCATAGTTTTGAAATTTTTCTGCTTCATTTCGTTTTTTGTTTCACTCAAAATACTTTTTATGGACAGTTTATCATTAATTTATTAAATTAAAAAAAATGGGCCCATCGTATCCTTTTCTTTAAAATTGCACGGATGGATCTGGTAAAAAAGTGGGACGTCAGCATCCAGAGAAAAGGTCATTTAGAAACTTTCCATCAAGGAGGGAGTCTTATGATTAAACCAGATAGAGCCACACAATCTGAACAGCAGACTCAGTTTCTTGTTAGAAAAAATGCCGAAATCCTTGAGATGATTGCTACGGGACAACCCACATATAGTATCTATGATGAAATTGCTCTGATGTATGAAACCCGCCATCCCGGTATGCGATGTTCCCTCCTTGAGTTGAAAGGTGATACACTCAAGCACGGTGGTGCGCCAAGTTTACCAAAAGAATATTGCGATGCTGTTAATGGTCTGAAAATCGGCCCCAGTGTCGGCTCTTGTGGGACATCAACGTATACAGGAAAACGGGTACTTGTTGAAAATATTGAGACTGATTCAAGATGGTCTGAGATTAAACAGGTGGCTTTGCCCCATGGTATGCGTTGCTGCTGGTCCGAGCCTATAAAAGACAGCAATGGAAAAGTAATGGGTGCCTTTGGCATGTATTACAATCATCCTGCTTTGCCGAATGAGGATGAATCGAACGATTTGTATTCAGCCGCTAGGCTTGCTGGCATAGTCATGGAGCGCGATCAGCGAGAAAAAGCCCTGCGGCAAAGCGAAAAAAAATTCCGATCACTTTTTGAAAACTCCAATGATGGTATCATTCTTCATGATTTGGCCGGTAATATTTTAGAGACAAATACAAATGCGATTAAAATTCTTGGTTATGATAAGGATGAATTAAACCAATGGTCGGTTAAAAGGATTCACCCAGAGTCGGAAAAAAAAATTTCAAGGCAGGCTTTAGAACAAACAAAAAATAAGGGTAAATTTAAATTTGAAACTAAATTTATTAAAAAAGATGGGTCAATAATCGATGTTGCTATCAGTTCGAGTATCATTGATTACAGTAAAAGTGTAGTCCAAGGAATTTTCAGGGATATTACCAAACAAAAAAAGTATGAAAATGAATTAAAAAAAAATCAGGAAAGATACAAATCCCTTTCAAAGATGCTTAGAATGATGTGTGACAATGTTCCCGACATGATATGGGCCAAAGACCTTGATAAACGATTTATCTTTGTTAATAAGACCATTTGCCAAAATCTTCTCAATGCGATTGACAGCAAAGAACCCATCGGCAAGACAGATCTATTTTTTGCTGAACGTGAACGTGCAGACCATCCAAACGATCCAACCTGGCATACTTTTGGGGAATTGTGCCAGGACTCTGACTCTGTTACAATGGAGAAAGGCGTAACACAACAGTTTGATGAATTTGGCAATATCAAGGGTAAATTTCTCTTTCTTGATGTATATAAATCTCCCTTTCTTGATGAAACTGGAAAAATGATCGGTACCGTTGGATCAGCACGTGATGTGACGAGAACCAAAGAAATAGAGAAAGAGTTGAATACGTTGAATGAAGAGCTTGAAGAGATCATAAAAAAAAGGACGTCTTCGCTTGAAGATGTAAATACAGCTTTAAGAGTGCTTTTGAAAGGCAGGGAAGAAGACAAAAAACAAATCAGCGAAAATATATATGCAAACTTCTCTTCTCTTATACTGCCCTTGCTAAAACAATTAAGAAACAGTCTCACCATAAAAACCCAGGAGGAAATACTTGATATCTTGGAATCTGCTATCAAAGAGATGGCTTCCCCTTTTTCAAAAAAATTAGCGGATCCAATTATGGCCCTTACCCCTACAGAAATTTTAGTCGCTGGACTTGTTAAGGATGGAAAAACAAATAAAGAGATATCACAAATCCTTAATAAATCAATACGGGCAGTGTCCTCCCATCGAGATAAAATTAGACACAAGTTTGGATTGAAAAATAAAAAGATCAATCTTAGGACATATCTATTATCCCTCAATTAATATCAGTTTCAACCTGTTAAAACAGTGTATATTTTATGGCTTTTTAAGTACTTGACCCGTTTCCTGTTTTTAGATTAAGTGAAAACATGACTGGTCCAATACTAAAGGATGAGGCGAATGCATGTGTGATACTCATAATAGATGATGAGCCTGCTATTTTAAAGCTGATGGGAAAAAGCTTATCAAGAGTCGGATATGTTGTTGACACAGCGGAAAATGGCGAAGACGGTATCAAGAAAATTGACAGAAATAAATACAGCTTGATTTTAACAGACATCAAAATGCCAGGTATCACAGGGAGCCACGTCCTGGAATATGTGCGGAATAAATCTTTCCAAAAAGAAACTCCGATCATTGGTATGTCTGGAACGCCTTGGCTCCTTGACCACTGCGATTTTGATGCTGTTTTAAAAAAACCCTGTCCATTGATAGAATCGTTAGATTTGATCAATCAGGTTCTCAAAAGATAAACATCTAAATTATAAATGTATTATTAAAAAAATTTGTTGAACTCTGATTTTGGGGCGGGGTTCCGTTGGGTCAGGCGGGGTAAAACTCGCAACATAAAAACCATAATTACGCGCGAGTATTTCTATTTCCAAATAATTTTACAAAACAAATAAAAAACCGATAAAATCCTTCCGACCAAATTTTATAAATATTGAAAAGCGACTATAAAAAATAATATTTTTTTCCAGAGTAAAATTAATAAATTTAGAGAGACGTTTTATTTACAGGACTTGTGTAAGCTTTCAGATATTGATTATTAAGCTGTTTTTGACAGCCTCAATACAGAAATTCCTTATCATATTTTAGACGAAACATTTATTTGGCATTAGAAAATGCAAAACAGGTTTAAACTTTTAAGCAAGAGATGGCGGCCTCAAGAGAGTGACCGATATCCAATTATAGTTTATCCCCAAATAAGATTTGCATATCCTAAAAGGATTGCACCTACTAATGAAAAAGATACATATAGTATAAAAATGCGATGTTTAACTAATGTCCAGACCGCAGCCATAGCAGGCAGGGTTGTCGTAGGCCCTGCAATCAGAAAAGCCAGGCCAGCAGCAGGACTCATACCTTGTGAAAGAAGGCCGCTTACCATGGGCAACGCACTTAAATTACTGGTGTAAACAGGAATGCCTAAAAATGTAGCTGTGAAAATTGCCCATGAGTTATCTTTACCCATAATGCTTGTGATCCATTCTTGAGGCACATAAAGAATGATTAATGCTTCCAGAAAAAATGCCAAAGCCATAAATTTAATGACCATTAGAGTGGCATCCATAGATTCTTTACCTAAGCGTTTCCAGAATGATTCTTCCTCTGAACACCCACATGATGTTGGACTATTGTCTATATCACAGCATTCCTGAGTTTTCACTTTCGTATAGGTAACTGAAGACTGAATTTGAATAACATCTCCCCCCCCCTCAGCACTACAAGCTGAAGCTTGAGCTGAAACCAATGATTTAGCTTTAAAAGAAAACAGAGTTCTAAGGTTTGAAGTGAGAGAAAGACCCATTTGCCTTATCCTTGAAGACTTTTGGGATACACTGAATCCTGTTTTCCGTTTAAGGATATCAGAACTGACCCATCCGGTCTGCATCAACGCATGAGTAATGAATCCTGCACTTAAGCTCATAACCAATGTACCAAGTAATCGCCAAACAGCTAGATCCCAGCCTATTGTCCCTACGCTTAAAAAAAATATTTCTGGGTCCATTGAAGGCGATGCTATCCAGAAGGCCATTACAGGAGAAAGAGGAACTCCACCGATTAACAAGGCAGCAATCACAGGGATCACACCACATGAACAAAAAGGACTAAAGGCGCCGACCAGTGTTGCCAGCAAAATTGCAGTAATTGGACCAGCATCGAAAGCACGCTTTATATGTTTAGAGGCGCCCGACATATTAACTGCTACAGCGATTGGTATAGTGATTACAAGATAAGGCCAAATATGAATAAACGCTTCAACCATGAAATCAGCTATTTTATAAAGTTCGGTCATCATAATAAATGCCCCTTCTCTTTTCTATACTTCTAAACATTTCGAAATGTTTAATCAAAAAAATATTACCGTATACATTTTGCTTCAGTGCAGCACTCGGATTTAAGAAACTCTACAAGTTCATCCAGAACATCAAATTGAGGGATACAGTAGAGTATTCTGCTCTCCCTGACTTGCTTAATTAATCCGACTGAGACCAATCTACTGATATGATGAGACAAAGTTGAGCCTGGGACATCAAGTTCTTCTTGAATCTGACCAACCGGAGCCCCTTGATCTCCCACTTTTACAAGATATCTAAAAATAGAAAGTCGTGTAATGTGTCCAAGTTCTGCTAATTTTTTTGCTGCTATTTCATTTTCCATGATCTAACCATATTGCTTAATCCATGAGGTGTCAACTATTATTTTAGAATTATCGAAATATGCCTCTAATTGAGTATCACAAAAACCGATACTTTTGTCCATCTACAGTCGCTGGGAACCTTTGTTGGAAAGCCGTTTAATACTTTTTGATAGTGTCGCTCAATCGAGAATTTTGCTCCTAAGAACTGATACCACATATACGCACGAGAAAATAAATAAAATCACATATTATTTTTGCAATGTATGGCTTTCTGATGTAATCTATTATGATAATAAATTTAGACTATAAACTACATAAGCTGAGATAATATAAAGGTAAACCTATGTTAGAAAAGAACATATTTACCAATTATAAATCATTAATTTCACCATTTCTTTTAAAGCTTAAGAGCAGCCTAACAAAAAAAGATCAACAAATTCTCTTTGGGATTGTAGAATCTAATCTAAAAGAGATGCTTCAGCCCTTTTCACAAAAATTATCAGATCCAATGATCAACCTCACCCCAGCTGAAATTCAAATAGCCTCTTTCATAAAGCATGGAAATACCACTAAAGAGATAGCACAAACCCTCAGCTGCTCCCCTCGTACAATAGACGCGCATAGAGATAATATCCGCAAAAAACTGAAGATAAAGAAGAAGAATATTAACCTGCGATCCTTCCTTCTGAATATTTAATAAATACCTATTTTAAATCCGTAATAAACCAGTAATCTTCTCGTATTGTATCTGTCGGTATCATATGTATATAATTACATAGATATTTTTGATTGAAGATAAAAAAGCCGATGAATGATATCATTACTTATTAAAAGACAACAAAGATAGACGAACAGGACCGATAACAATACAACCAAAACGATGGAGGCAAATCTCTAACTCAAGAAGAATGTATGGTAAACCAAACTAATATTGAATCCCTACCAAATGCGTTAATTAAGCATTACTGGTATTTTATAGTGGCTTGGAGTTTAATAATTTCAGGTATTTTATTGTTTGGTATCGATCAAATTCGGAATATCCAGCATGAAATGGCAAAAAATGAAGCTAAAGCCAACTTTAATAAAGATCAAGCTATTAGATTTTGGTCTTCGATGCATGGTGGCGTATATGTCCCAATATCTAAAGAAACGTCAGTAAATCCTTATTTAAATCATGTTAAAGACAGAGAGATCACAACACCTTCAGGTGCCAAGCTAACACTGATGAACCCGGCATACATGTTACGTCAGGTAATGGAAAAATATGAAGACAAGTATGGAATCAGGGGGCATATTACCAGTCTAAAACATTTCAGGCCGGAGACCGCTCCGGATGAATGGGAACGAAAAGTTCTTAATAAGTTCAACCAGAACGTAAAAGAATATTCTGAATTTACTTCTATAAACGGCAGTCCATATTTTCGATACATGGCACCAATGGAAACAAAGAAAGGGTGTTTAAAATGCCATGGTCACCAAGGATATAAAGTTGGCGACATCAGAGGGGGTGTCAGCATATCCATTCCAATTCAACGATACTTAAATAATCAGAGTCGTCAGACCTGGACATGGTGTATCTCTTTGTCAGTACTGTGGTTGATTGGATTTGCAGGGCTTACCACAGCAGTAAGAAGTTTACGGTTCAGGATTCAGGAACGAGATATTGCTGAATCAAAACTCCAAAAAGCACATGATGAATTAGATCAAAAGGTAAAGGACAGAACTGCCCAACTTTCAGCAACGAATAAAAAGCTAAACGATGAAATTGTTGAAAGAAAACGCTTTTACAAAGAATTACAAGAATCCTTTGAAAAAATAAAAGTATTGCAAGGATTCATCCCAATATGTTCTCACTGCAAAAAAATAAGAGACGATCAAGGATATTGGAACTCAATTGAAAGTTATTTGCATGAACATTCAGAAGTAGAATTGAGCCATAGTATCTGCCAGAAATGTGCCCAAAAGCATTATCCCGATTATGATATATATGAAGAATAGTAAAGCGACAGATGTGTATAATCAACCTCTATTTTCCTACCTTCTCTGGGTGGGTACTGGTATTCGTAGGGCTTCGGCAAACAAAATTTATGCAACCCCAAACCCCACATATGGTATATGGCTTTTTCACAGTTTTAAACTATTTGCTTCTGACATTGTATAGCATTATTGGGACAGGGAATTACCCTGAAATAATTCACCTGGAGAGCCGGTTCCTGTATGAAATTCTCGTAACTGATTCCTCTATATGTTAATGGAACTCAATATTTTGATTAATTTCCGGCAGTGTATAATGCTTGAATCAAAAGCATATCTTAATAAACATTGTGACTATTGTCATGAAATATCTGGGCTACTCGTCTCGTAATGCCAATGGCTTACCCAAAATTTCAGACCAAATAACAGCATTTTGTAATTGATTTGATCTAAACCGTGACTGACTTGATGAAGATTGCATAACGGGTTGTTTGACTTGAGGCGGCGCCTGCTTTTTAGGTTTGACTACTCTGTCTGGAACTGGGTCAACCTCAGGTATTAACGCTTCCTTAGAAACAAAGCCCTCAGGTTCATCATAGCTGGTATCCCTGCCAGCGGTTTCAAATTGGGGCAGTTCCTCTTGATCTTCTTCAAATGTTTCCCATACAGTACTCGGTTCTTTTTGGCCCTGCTTTTGCTGTTGCGCCTGTTTTTCAAGCTCCTGGACAAATTGCTGAATCTGTTCGCCGATCCGCCCAAATATGGAGGGTTTTTGCTCAGTCTTTCCTGACGATCCAGCCTTTTTACTTTTGGCTCTAATCTGCTTAAAAATAGACGGTAGAACAAAAAAAACTATGATAAAAAGAAATGTAATGATTGAATCAAAATCCATAAATCAACCTTTTATTTGTACCGATCCTTATATTTAAGTTACCGGTTTCTTCTTCTCTTACGAGTTGAAGAAACCGGTAAAGCTTTTGTTACTTTTTAGGGTCTTGCTCCGGCTTTGCGATCTGGTCTCTCATTTTAGTATCTGCTGAAATATTTTTCATTTTGTAATAATCCATTATACCCAGGTTTCCACTTCTAAATGCTTCTGCCATCGCCAGGGGTACCTGCGCTTCAGCTTCCACAACCTTAGCCCGCATTTCCCTGACTCGGGCCTTCATCTCCTGCTCCTGAGCAAAGGCCATGGCCCGTTTTTCTTCTGCTTTTGCCTGGGCAATCTTCTTATCAGCTTCTGCTCGATCGGTTTCAAGTTCGGCCCCAATATTTTTGCCTACATCCACATCTGCAATATCAATAGATAAAATTTCATAGGCTGTTCCAGCATCCAATCCTTTTTTCAGAACTGTTTTTGATATTGAATCCGGATTCTCAAGCACTTCCTTATGAGTATTCGCTGATCCAATGGTGGTTACAATACCTTCTCCTACCCTTGCAAGAATCGTTTCTGCTCCTGCACCGCCGACAAGGCGATCAATATTTGCCCGGACAGTGACCCTTGAAATAGCCTTTAATTGAATACCATCTTTTGCCATAGCTGCTACCAATGGTGTTTCAATGACTTTTGGATTTACAGACATCTGAACAGCTTCTAGAACATCCCGGCCTGCCAAGTCGATGGCAACAGCCCGGTTAAAAGTAAGTTCGATATTGGCCTTGTCTGCGGCAATAAGCGCCTGGACAACACGGCTGACATTACCGCCGGCAAGAAAATGAGACTCAAGGCTGTCTGTGGGAATGTCAATCCCGGCTTTTACTGCCATAATTTTAGATTCAACCATTAGTTTCGGGGGAACTTTTCTGAATCGCATAAAAATAATATTGATTAACCCGACCTTTGCACCAGACACCAATGCCTGGAGCCATAAAGCGATGTATGAAAAAACAAAATAAAACAATACCAGGCCGATAATGCCGGCAATGATTAATAAAATGAACATAAAATCCATTGAAAACGTCTCCTATATTTAAGATTTCCCAACCACAATCTGGTTACCTGTAACACCTGTAACAACAATAGGTGTTCCAGCATCAATATATTCTCCATCCGTCACCACATCCACACGCTGTGAATTAATCTGGGCCATGCCTGCAGGGCGAAGATCGGTAACAGAATTTCCTTTCATATTTATGTATGCTTCAAGTTGTTCTTTTTGAGAAACAACCCCATCTTGTTTTGATAATTCTCGTTTTAAGGCCAAAGGTGACTTGGCCAGTATCTTCATTCCAAAAACAATTAAAACAGGAACCAAGATTAAATCTACACCGGTAAATACCATTCCAACGGTTGTGGAAATCGTTGTAAACACAAGGTATAAGGAATAAACAAAAAGCGTCAGAGCTATGGCAGCTAACAGTCCCAGAGATGGAATAAAAATTTCAGCAATGACGACCAAAATTCCAATAATTTGAAGCGCGATGGGGAAAAGATAAGATTTCATTCAAAGAACCTTTAAATTCTAAGTATCTATAAATTTAACGATCACATGGTTTTGTTCTATTTTGTCAATGATTACAGATGTCCCTTGTTCAATAAATTCACCCTGAGTGATGGCATCGATTTTTTTATTGCCTATTATTACTTTTCCTGATGGGCGAAGAAAGGTATGGGCGACGCCTTTATCTCCCGGCATTAACCCTAATTCCTTTGTAGTATCCACATGGGACTGTTCAAGCGTTGCCTCAAGGTAGGGCCCTTTTACTATTTTTGAAAACTGCGGCAAAATAAAACGAAGTGAGAACAAAGAAATTAAAAAAGCAAATATAAAAGAACCAAAAACCTGTGCAAGATTTTTGATCAGCAATTCTCCTTCCCATGGGAATGATGGATCTGGAACCACAAACCCTTGAAACGAAAGAACTAATCCTGCAGCAATGACTATTAATCCTGAAATACCTGCAATACCAAATCCAGGCAGAACAAATACTTCCACACCTAAAAGCAGAACGCCAATAAGCAATAATATCAATTCAGTGTGATCTGCAAGCCCCACCAGATATTGATTAAAAAAAACAATACCAAGGCATAGGATACCGATAATACCGGGAACACCAAACCCAGGCGCTTTTATTTCAGTGTATATGGCCCCAATTCCAATGAGCATCAGAACAGGTAAAAACGTTTGAAGGAATCTTACCAGACTTTCAGACCAAGATTCTTCAATGGTAACAATATGCGTCGTTTCATACCCTAATAACGACAATGCCTGGTTTATATCTTTGACACTTTTTTGGGAAAATCCAAGATCAAACGCCTCGACATCATCCATGGTTAAAAGCTCACCTTTAGATACAATTGTTTTCTTGGAAGTAATTGTTTTTTTCTCTTTTTCTGTCAGATCATCATAGGCTTTTTTATCCATATAACTTTTTTGGTCATTCATTATGACCTCATAGACTTCCATATCTATTGTGACCATGGATTCAGCTAATACAACAGGATAATTATTTTTCTTGGCCAGTGCTCTAAACCTGGCTCTAAGAACAGTTTGAACTTTTTCTCCGGCCATTTTCTGGCCTTCTTTGGTTTGAATAATGGGTGCGCAATCTCCTATGATAGTGTTATCCTTCATCACTAATACATTTGAGGACAAGGCGATTAAAGCACCCGCAGAGATAGCTCTTTTTTCCACAAAAGCAATGGTTTTTCCTTTTGGAATATTTGAAATTGCATCCACAATATCAAGGGCTGCATCCACCCTGCCGCCAAATGTATCCAATTTAAACACAAAAACAGCATCGGTTTCATTTTTAATATCTTCCAAAGCTCTTTTTACATAGGCTGCCATTCCCGGTTCCACTGTTCCTGTAACCGGAATGACATAAACTTTTTGTTTTTTTTGTTCAGCAAAAACAAAATTTCCGAAAAAAAGAAAAAAATAGCCAATCAAAAAAATTATAAGATATTTTCTTTGTCCCATTTAAGCTATTCTCTGTTTGTACAGTTTAAGAAATCAAGGTTTTGATCTTTTCTAACAATTCATCCTTGTTAACTGGTTTTTCAAGAAATACATCTGGACTGAAATATTCCTCATCATCATATTTGTCAAATTTCAACCCCAGTTCATCTTCCATTCCGGTAATACCAATAATAGGCATATCCTTAAGTTCAGGATCATTTCGAATCTGTCGGCAGACGTCAAACCCGGAAAAGGTGGTCTCCATCATAACATCTAACATAACAAGGTCCGGGCGTTCTTTTTTGATCAGTTCAATGCCTACCTGACCGTTGTGAGCGGTTTGTACTTCAAACCCATTTCGAGATAAAAATGTCTTCATCGTGAACAAGTAGTCTGTATTATCGTCAACGATAATTATTTTTGAGGGCGCCTTACCCATAATCATTTTCCCCTTTCATATTTAATTAAAATCATAGTAACAAATTATGGAATAAATATGGTATTCATTCAATAGTTTATTTTAAGTCTGGTTTAATATTTGTCCAGTTTAAAAATAGTCCTGAACAAACTGCCTTTACCTGTTTTTGTCAATACCTCAATTTTGCCTTGGTGATTTCGAACAATTCTTTCCACCACCATCAGCCCAAGACCGGTTCCAGATTCACCTTCTGAAGATAAGAGCTCTTTAAACAAATTTTGCTGGGTTCCCTTATACATGCCGCCGGCATTGTCTTCAACCTCGTACATAAAATGGTCATCATCATAAAAATCTGCGTGAATATAAATTGCATGTTTGCTTTTCTGTATATCTTTCTGGCAAGCCTGCAACGAATTCCAGATCAGGTTCCCCAGCATTCTTGAAATACCTTTAGGATCAAATTTTACATGAGGAACTTTTGGATTAAGGTGCATATGCAGACGGATGCCTAAGGAAGATGCATTTTCGGCGAACTGATTTCCTGTTTTGCGCGCTACATCCACAGGAGATGCTTTTCTTTTTATTGGCTTTCTTTCTTTTGCAGAATATAAAACATTTTGTGTAATACCTGTAATATCAGAAATGTTCTTTTTTACAACATCCCAACCGATATGGATTAATTTTTGATCTGTATCCTTAATTCCCTCCTCAACGATACGACTCCCGCCCTGAAGGCCTTCTAAAACAGTTTTGATATCATGAGAAAGCAGTGAAATCGATTGGCCGAGAGTCACAAGTTCCTTGTATTCTTCCTTAAGGGCTCCTTCATTAATCATCAGCTTAATACACGCTTTGACATTTGCATTATAATCAAATAATGGGGCGGAATATGTAATAATTTCAATGACCGCTCCATCAGGCAAATGGATCGTGTCTTCAACAAGATGAATTTTTTTATCTCTAAATGTTCTTATGATCGGACATATGTTGCATCGATGATGGGAGCCTTTTAATACTGAATAACAGGAAAGGCCAATAATATCATCCCCAAACTCACTCTTTAATTTTTGATTGGCAAACAAGATATTAAAATCTTTATCCTGGATCATAACATAACAGGGCAGTGCATCAACAATGCTTTTGAACACTAAATCCATTAATTCAGAATCACTTGAATAGTTCATCTAACATCCTTTTTGTTGAAGCCAGGCGAACACGACATATGATCGTTCAAGGATATTAGCAAAGGCAGGATACCAGGTCAAGAAATAGAAAACTTGACGGTTACACCTAAAATAAAATTATTGATTAATCTTATTCTTGAATGATACTGTATTCGAGGTTCCATTTTTGAATACAGGCTCAAATAAACTATTAACACCTAAAAAAAATAGGGAGGGATTATGGAAGCACGAGAAATCAGAAAAGATGAACTTGATCAATTACTCGAATTTTATCTGCTCCACCTTTATGACGTGAAAGATGAACCTCTTGCTGAACAAAAAGTTGTTGACCAGATTTGGAATACGATTCAGACCAATGAAAATTTTGCAGTTTTAGGTGTTTTTGACAAAGATGTATTAATGGCATCCTGTTCTATTACAATTGTCCCTAATCTGACTCGAGGATGTAGACCTTACGCTCTAATAGAGAATATTGCCTCTCATCGCCAACACCGTAGAGAAGGCTATGGAAAAGTCAATCTTTTATATGCTGCAGAGTATGCTGAAAAACGAGGGTGTTATAAAGCCATGTTTATGACCGGCCATTTAAATGTAAAAGTGGAAAAATTCTGCAAGGCCACCGGTTTTAACAGTAAAGAAAAGAAAGCATACATTAAAAGATGGGAATTTTAAGGACCACAAATTATATAAATTGAACCAGCGGGACGGTTTTATTCATTCCCGCATTTAAAAATTCGACAATTCAACGCCAGACCTATAATAGTGAACCCCTAAAAATTCATCAAGATTTGCTTTGGTATCATTGACTCTTTGGGTGCTTTCTATCAATTATCCATGGACAACTATTCTTGACTTATAAGAATTAACAATTGTTCTACAAATGGTTGCCAATAAAATAAAAGGGCAAAATTATTTCAAATCCTACCCTCCTGAATATAATTTAAAGAAATTTGTTATTGTTTTCTTCGGAGACCCACAAGACCAATAAGACCTGTTCCTAACAACCAGATTGCTCCTGGAATTGGTACTGAACTTGTATTTACAACCCATGCGCCATGGTAATACATCTTAAAATCTGGATCAGAAAAACTAAAAGATATTGTGGGCGAATCACTATCCATAATAACCTTTCTGTAGTTTTCCGAATTGATTTGTTTTTCGTTCGTGCTTCCGCTTATATATTTATATTTGTTGTCTGGAAAGGTATGTCCGCCAATATAATTGAACAACTCATTGAAATTTTGAGTTAATGTAATTGAACTACCAACCGTCCCTATGCTATTGAAAAGGGTATCCATTTCATCTCTATCTGCCACATGGAAGTCTGTCCCGATTAGATCGGCTTTAACTTCATTCAAACTCATCTCTAAAAAGTTATCCACGTCCATCCAAACGTATCCGGTTGTAATATCTTTAAAATAGCCGACACCGTCAACGTCATCCATATCTACAATAGCAGCATTCACCATTCCGACAGTACATAAAACACACAATCCTATTACAATACCTGCTAATATTTTTCTCATTTTTCTATTCACCTGTTTATTGAGTTTGGTAATATAGTACGATTATTTATTCTTTCTTTTTAATCCGACAAGTCCAAGAAGGCCTGTTCCTAATAACCAGATTGCTCCAGGGATGGGGACTGTGGAAACTTCTCCGGTGCGAATGGCTAATCCGTAGCCAAAGTACATAACAGTATTCTTGTGGACATAACTCTGACCGCCATAGTCCATGCCGAAAAAGAAAACAGAATCCGGGTTGTCAGGATATTCCGTACCGGTATAGTACGTTCTCGCCTCTAATCTGTTAAAATTTGTGGCATTTAGGTCAGTAAATGTTGTTTTTTTGTTCCCATTGTCTGTGTAACTTTTCAATCCCAACTCATTATAAAACAAATGACCCATTTCAGAATCTGTTGCGCTATATCCTAATATGGCCCCGGCATTAGGTAGACGCCAGGAGTTTGTTCCCCAGTCAACCGTATAGGCATCATCAATGTTGTAACTTAGTGTACCTTCCAAACTTGCAGCCCAAGAGGTCTGTTTTGACCAAGCATCACTCAATCCATCATCATATTTAGTATAATCCAGCCATACAACCGAGTTGCCATTGTTGTCATCATCCCATATCAGGTTGTACTCCTGACCTACACCCCCAAACTGTGCTGTGCCGATTGTTGTTAAAGCTGCCTGGGAAAACCCAGCTATACAGAATAATAAAAACCCACCTACTATTCCTGCCAATAACTTTTTCATCTTCAGTCTCCTCTCAGTAATCAATCATCAAAATCAGTTGAAGCTCAATTCCGCTGTCAAAATGAACGGTAACTTTCCGTTTCTGCTATAAAGCTTTTTCGCATAAAACACGCAACATCTATGCCTGTTTTTTAGGCGTAGAATACAAATTTGGTAATAATTCATAACTTCAATGGGTTAAATAAGAAAATAATTTAAATTCTTATTATGAACGATGTTTATCAAGAAAAAAGAGCTGTAAATGTGAAATAAAGGTGTTAACAACTATGTACTTTATGTAT
>JAAEKY010000453.1 GCA_024227235.1 Desulfobacteraceae bacterium
GCCGGAACCCAGTTAGTGTCCGTCCATAAATAGGATAGTTTGGTTGAGATCAAGGCGCACGGAAAATTTTAACCGAAGGAATACATTTACGTATTTTGAGGATTAAAATTTTTCGCGCAACTTAAGATATCGAGCAAAATAGCCATTTATGGATGGGCACCAGTTAACCAGAGAGGCCTTTACGGATCTCATCAATCAAGGCCGTTTATGCAATTTTTGTAACTGTTCACGGGACTGAAACGACCGATGTATTGTAAACCCCTTAACTGTAAGCGTTTACATAGGTGCCCTATATGCGAGGCACCGGGCATGCAGGCGTTCTTTTTTTACTTCAAATGCCCGGAAACAAAGCAGATACTGTGCCTTTATGAACGCTTGCCAATTCTTTAAAAGTAATACAAAGTACTTAATGGGTAAAAATGATGACAGCCCCGACTCGTGCAAAATTCAGGCAATATAATGGCGGCTTGATTAATGCCCATTGACATTGATAGTGATGAATTTTTAAAATGATACAAGATTATATTTCCGATTGTTAACTTGCCGTACCATCTGCAACTTGTCCGCTCTCAGTCTGATTCCGACCGATGATATATTAAAATTGGCAACATTGTCTGCACTGGCGGTTACCCTATAGATTACCCATTTGTGTTTGCGAAGTCACAGCCTGTTTTAGCCAGTGGCTGTTTGCCTGTTCCCGGTTATAAACGTTGGTATTGGGAGGTGATAGGTTATGGAAAACAAAAAATTGGAAAAAGACCTTGTTTTTTACAATCCCGGAAAACCAGGCCA
>JAAEKY010000454.1 GCA_024227235.1 Desulfobacteraceae bacterium
AGCAGCTAATTGTATTCCTTGCTTTGAACATCTTTATTATCAGGCAAAAAGTTTGAAACTCGGTGATGAAGAAATTTTTGAAGCTGTGGAGATAGCAGTTAAAGTCAAAAACGGAGCCCATGTTGCAATTAAAAGCTTTATTGATGAAATTATGAGCAAAGATTTTGAAAGAACGGCTTCAGAAACAGACATATGTCCATGTGATTGTGATTGCTCGTAAGGTTTTGTTCTCTGAAGTATACAAATAAAGATTGTGAAAGAGAATAATTATCAATAGTATAAGACAAAATTGTATGGTTTGATTTAGGGAAGATGAATGGATTTTTCAGAAATTTATGATGAATATTACATTAGGATAAGAAAATTTATTCTGACAATTACAAAAGATGAATGGGCTGCGGATGATTTACTCCAGGAAACATTTATTCGTGTAAAAAAAAATCTAAAGGATGTTAAGGACGCTTCAAAGTTATCTTCCTGGATATTTAGAATTTCTTACAATCTTTGCATGGACCATCTGAATAAGAAAAAGAGGGCTTTGTTAAGCCCCCTTAAAAAAAGTGAGCCATCACTTGAAATTCCCATTTTAAAAAAAATTGAACAACAACAAATGGGTGATTGCGTACAGGAAAAAATCAAAATGCTTAAACAACCCATGCGAATTATAATTGATTTATATGAAATTATGGAATTCACACATAAAGAGATTGGCGAAATACTCTCCATATCAGAAAAAAATTCAAAGGTTCGCTTACACAGAGCACGAAAAGAGCTCAAAGCTATTTTAAACAAAGAGTGCTCTTTTAAGTATGATGAAAGAAACATCTTAATTTGTGAACCTGTTAAACAGGAGAAATAGATAATGTTATTAAAAAGTTATACTAAAGAAATTTTCAAATCAAAATGCAATTCCGGTGCAATGGGCATCCATTGTCATGCGCATCTTGAAAATGATATCAGTAAGGCACTGCCCTATATTAACGCAACCCTTGGCGGTTTTACCTATATAAAAGAGCCAGCTTCTGTAACTTTTAAAATGTCTGGTAAGCTTGTTACGATTCATTCCAAAAAAATTGCTGTAAATGCATTAAAAGATGAAACAGAAGCTGAAAAAATTATTTCGTGGCTTCAAAGGGAGATAAATGATGCATGGAGCAACCGTGATGAGATTACCCCCAGTTTTGAAAGTGCTAAAAAATCAGAGCTTATACAAATATTAAAGCTTTTGCCAAAATCCAATTGCAAAGAGTGTGACGAGCCAACTTGCATGGTATTCGCAGTTCGGGTGACAGAAGGGGCAAAAGGTGAAACTGATTGCCCATATCTGGAGGAAGAGAATCGCATTCAACTTAAGGAGTACCTCTCAGGCTTTAATTTTGAATAGATAAAGGTGGTTGGACAAAGTTATTCGTCAAACCCGGGTGCAGAGCCTTGTTCGATTATAGGGTTTGGCTCTGAATAACCTTCTGTTTTCTGACCTGGTGGCTTTAATTGAAGCTGAAATCCTTTTAAACGGGCTTCGGCTTCATAATTGCCTTGATTTAAACGAAGAGCATCCATGGGAGAAACTTCAATGGCAGCTTGATTTCTTACCGGGCAAAAATGCTCGCAATATCCGCATCCTGCACATTTGTTTTCTATAACATGTGGTACAGGCACTTTATTGTCAGGTTCTTTTTTAAATTCAATGGCGTCATAGGGGCAGACTTCATCACAAACCATACAGCTTTTATTAAATTCCCATGCAAGGCATTTTTGTCTGATAATGTTGGCAGTACCAGTTTTAGCCCAAATGCGATCTGATTTTTCAAG
>JAAEKY010000455.1 GCA_024227235.1 Desulfobacteraceae bacterium
ACTTGAAAAGACTATTAAAGACTGTTGTTTTGTGCTCATCCATCAGTCTGTTCCTGAATCAATTGCTGGATGTGCAAACCCAATTGATATTGAACAAAATGCTGATCAGTCCTATCCAATAATTGTTGTTAACGGATATAATAAAGTTTTTGTATCTCCTTCATCGTCCTGGCAGACAGATCTTTCTAAGGCGCTTGAAAATAATATGATTGCTGAAAAGTGGAAACTGAATGTGTACCTATCAAGCAAGCATTCAAGAAAAGGCAAAACAATTGTTAATTTTTCAGTTTGCAACATGGAAAAAATAAAAGAATTTAATGGAAGTTTTATTCTTTGGATGGCTGAAATGCAAGCAATTGAATCAGGGAATAACGGTTGGGTAGTGACAAAAAAACTGGTTGAAAAAAACATAAAAGACCTGCCTCCGGCAAAAACGATGGGTTGTGTATTGCCTGATCAATTTCTGCTTCCCAAACTATCAGGGGATAAAAAGTTTAGTATTATTAGTGTAGTTTATGCATCGGACTTGAGTGTCCAGGCGGTGACGCAAGAGCTCGTGACAATGTAATATGAGATATTTGAACCCTTAAGGGATGAATGAAATTTGAAGCAGAATTATTTTTCTAAAATAAAATTGATACAGGCAATGTTGTTGCTTTTAGTTTTCTTCATGCCTTTTTTTGCCCAGGCAGGAGAAAACATTATTAAAAAAGGAGAAATAGCACCAGATTTTACGTTACCTGACCTGAACGGGCAAAATTATACGCTTTCTATGCATACAGGGGAGCATAAAGCTACCCTGATTATAATTTGGGGTGTATGGTGCCCGTATTGCAGGGCAATTATGGTTGCGTTAAAAAAAAAATACCCGATTTTACAAGCAGCAGGCATGGAGATCGTTACTATCAGCATTCGTGAAAGCCCGAACAAAGTGGCAATGTTTATTAAACAACTGGAACCGAACTTTATTGTATTGACAGATGAATGGGGAGATTTGAAAGACTCCTATCAAATAAAAGATGTACCGAGAATTGTTATACTGAACAGAGATCAAAAAGTTGAGACAACCGCGATCACCACTTCAGTAAAAATGGTTGAGGACATGATCGCAAAAGCTTTGAAAAGCTTATAGCTGGACAGAATGATAAGTATTATCTAAAAAGTTTATATTAAGCATAGTTTTATAGGAGGTATTTTTATGAAAAAAAGAACCTTTAAACTCAGTGCCGGAATTGTTTTAATAATTATGTTCACCTTTGTAATGATCACTGAAGCTATTTCCAACCAGAATTCTGGTCCAAAGATTGTAAAGATGGGGTGTTATCCCAACGGTGAGATGTTTAATTCATTCTCACCAGATGCCATAGCGATACGAACAGTTGCTTTTTTAACCGAATTTGGAACATTGAATACTAATATTGTGATCGGAGAGTATCCCAGCAGCACCGTGGCGGTATCAGCCATGGAACTCTGTGAGCGGATTGGTGAATATCTTCAGGTGATCAACACCAACTCTTCTGATGCCATAGGGCTTTCAACCGGAGATGTTTCTCAAAAATATCTTCAGGAAAAAACGATTGTTCTTTGTGGTGGACCCTCTGAAAACGAACTGGTCAGGCAGTTGGTAAAAAGCGGCAAGTCCAAAGTTGATTGGAATAATGCACAAACCGGTACCATTGAGGTCATACCCGAGGCTTTTGGAGGACCAGGAACAGCAGTGGTGCTGGCCGGGCAGGGACCTGATGGTTCTTTTTATGCTATCTCTGCAATGTCCGAGTTTTTTAAACATCTCACAGGTGCCGGTTTGGCAGAGGCAATGATGCTTAAGGCTGACAACCAGTTGCAGCGAGGTGAT
>JAAEKY010000456.1 GCA_024227235.1 Desulfobacteraceae bacterium
CATGCTCTATACCGGCTTTTTTCAATGTTTCAATTTTAACATTCAGTGTTGCTGCCTGGTCGAGTTCAAAAACCTTTACTTTTTTCCCTTTTGTAAAATGCAAAGCGATCAGATCAAAGCCAGCTCCGGGAATGACAATCTGCTCCATTTGATCAACGTATTTTTCCATTATCTTGTCAAACATAAGTACCCGTCTAGCTGCAGTGGAAACTATGGTCTCTTCACCTTGTTCAGGAATTTTTCCAAGCTTGGTGGTGAAACCAAATAGCCGCTGGGAAATGATCAAAGGTCCGAAAATCGACCACAAACAAAAATGTGATTCACATGGAAACTTTTTTATAAATGCAACAGAAAGGGGATCTGGTCTGGTGTTCAAATAATGCATGGCCCACCTGTATTGAAACGCTTTAATTGCCGAGAAGGAGACGCCAAGTTTCTTGCTTTTTCCCATTTCCTTGTATATTCCATCTATTATTCCAATAATTAAAAAAGGAATAAAGATTATTTGAATCGGTATATAAAGGATGATTTGAAAAAACTTTATGAAGAA
>JAAEKY010000457.1 GCA_024227235.1 Desulfobacteraceae bacterium
ACAGCGCTTGATGCCGCAGCAGGAGAACTTTTATCGGGTGAACATGATCAGGTCATCGTTGGTGGGGTGAATACCCATCTGGCACCGGAATCATTTATCGGATTTGCGAAAATGGGGACTTTGTCCCAAGAGGGTTCATATCCTTTTGATGAACGCGCAGATGGTTTTATCTTAGGTGAAGGCTCGGTTGTTTTTGTATTAAAAAGAATGAAAGATGCTATCAGAGATAAAAATAAAATCTTCGGTGTTATCAATTCCATTGGTTCAAGTTCTGACGGCAGAGGCAAAGCCATTGCCGCCCCAAATCCAGACGGGCAGGTGTTGAGTGTACAACGATGTTTTGAAAAGATCCGGCCGGACATCAAGCCAGAAGATGTCGGATTTATTGAAGCCCATGGTACATCAACAACCATTGGTGATCAGGCTGAACTTGAGACCTTGAATTCAATCTATAAAAACGCCACTGCAGGTGTCAGTTCTATTAAATCTCAGATTGGACATCTTTTAGGGTGTGCCGGATCTGCAGGTCTTTTAAAGGCACTTTTGGCGGTTAACAAAGGCGTACTGCCCCCCAATGGCCAGTTTGAAAATCTTTCGAAAAATCATGATTTAAACGGATCATCCCTGTTCATTGTAAAAGATTCAAAAAAATGGCAAAGCAATGAGAAGACATCCAGGAAAGCTGCCGTATCTTCCTATGGGTTTGGTGGTATAAACTATCACGTTGTTATTGAACAGATGACAAAAAGCTATACAACGCTTCCAAGAGATATTTTTACGAATACAGAATATGATTTTAATGATGACAGAATAGTGGTAGCAGGTTTAGGCGTCTTCCTTCCCGGTGCAAAAAATACTGAGGAGTTCTGGAAGAAACTTGAATCAGGTAAAAAACAATTGTCCCGAATACCATCTGAGAATTTCGATAACGATGCCTACGCAGATCTTGATAAAAACTCTTTTTTCAAACTTCCAAAAGTAAAGGCAGGACTCGTCAAGGACTATAAGTTTAACAACCTGAAATACAGAATGCCGCCCATGATGGTCAAGTCTATAGAAAGAGGCCAGATTTTCGGGCTTGAAGCAGCCAACGAAGCGCTTGAGACATCAGGACTTTTAGATCAATTGAGTGCTGCTAATAAAGTGGGCGTTATTTTGGGCACAATTGCTGGAGAACGGCAGAGTAAAAATGTGTTTAGAGTCCGAAAACAAGTGATTGGAAATGCAATAAAGAATTGCTCAAAAATTGATACAAAAAAACGGAACATCATTTCAGAACAGGTCGTAGAATCTATTCGAAATGCATTCCCTGCGAACAATGAAGACACAACCCCAGGGCTTTTATCAAATATTATTTCAGGCAGAATTGCAAATTATTATGGCTTAAATGGTGCCAATTATGTGATTGATGCATCTTGTGCATCCGCTTTTATCGCCATGAGAAATGCAGCAAGGAACCTCAAGCACAAGGACCTTGATTTCGTTCTTGCCGGTGGTGTTGACTGCAACCTTTATCCAGCCGTACTCATGGCGTTCAAACGTCTTGGATTATTGTCGGAAGGAGATTGCAACTTTTTTGATTCAAGAGCAGACGGATATGTCATGGGGGAGGGCGCTGCCATCCACATTATGACGACTTATAAGAAAGCCAAAGAATTTAATATGGAGATCTTGGGCGAGATCAATGAGTGTGCTGTAAGATCGAGTGTACCCGATCATCTTCTTGCGCCTTCGGAACAGACCTTTGTTTCCACCATTAACGAAGCATACTATAAAAGCGGTATCAGAAAGAGGGATATCGATCATCTGGATCTTTTTGCTTTCTCTAATGTCTTTGGGGATATTGTTGAAAAACAGGTGGTTGAAAATTGTTTTGATCATGAAATGCGATGCGGAAATATTAAATCACAATTTGGATATTTTAAAGCTGCAAATCCAGCAGTTGCCATGGCAAAATTGATGCTCATGAATAAAAACGGAAAGCTTTTGCCGGACTTTAATTATGATCCGGAGCATTCTGTACTAAATGACAGTAAAATTTTAAAACCATCCAGGCAGATTGCAGGGCGCGCAAAAGGTCAGCCATTCAGATTTGCTGCCAACGTCAATGGTATTGGTGGTAACCACTGCCATATGATCATGAGCACCTTACCCGTAGTACTTGAAAGAGAAGAAAAAATAGTAGAAGACCAGTTCAAAGCAGCTTCTGGCGATGATATCGTATTAATTGATCATGCGTACTCTGCAGACAACAAAGGAAATAAATTGCGGATGGTTGCGCTTCTTTCCGGG
>JAAEKY010000458.1 GCA_024227235.1 Desulfobacteraceae bacterium
CGCTCAAGCAAGAAATAGTCACTTTACTACAAATGAACTAATGACTGCACAATTGCCACAATTTCAAATCGTCTCTCCTCAAAAAGGACACATCACTCGTCATAAACAAATACAACTCGTTTTAGACTTTGTCGCTAATGATAATCCAGTCAAAACCATCGAAGTCTATGTCAATGACAGCCTCGCTATCACACGAGGAAAAATTGCACTACCACAACGCCGTAACGCATATCGTAAAACCATACCCGTTTCCTTAGAATATGGCTTAAACAACTTACGTGTTATCGCAAAAAACCGTGTTGGAGAAACCGCCAAAGATTGGGAACTGAAATACCTCAGCCGCCATCATCAAGTGAAAGGTAATTTATACCTCATCGCCATTGGAGTCAGCGAATATCAAGAAGAAGGGTATGATTTAAAATACGCTGCTGCTGACGCGCGTGATGTTTATCATGCCCTCGTATCACAAGAAGGCAAAACCTATAAACAAGTCAAGGGCATATTATTAGCCGACGGAGCGCGAGCACCAACCGCCGCCAACATTGAAGACTCACTCGATTTACTTTACAAAGCAACTCAAGATGATACAGTCATACTATTTCTAGCAGGGCACGGAATCAATGAAGACGGCAACTACTACTTTCTACCAAAAGACGCAAAACAACGCAATGAACGTTGGCGCAAATCCAGTGTCATCAAATGGCGAGTCTTACAAGACGCATTAGAAGAAACGGCTGGCAGACGCATTTTATTAGTAGATACCTGCCACTCAGGCAACGCCTTCAACTCACGCCTAGTCAAAGATGCCGCCGATGCCAAAATAACCGTCATCAGTGCCACCAACAGCGAAAGCTTCGCCCAAGAATTACCCGATTTAAAACATGGCGTATTTACTTATGCCCTACTCGAAGGGCTAAAAGGCAAAGCCGACTCAAATAAAGATAACCTGATAAAAATCAAAGAGTTAGATAATTACATCTCCGAACAAGTCGAAGAACTGACAGATGGAAGTCAAATGTCGGTATCATTTTCGGCGAGTGGATTTGAGAACTTTGTGTTGGCGCGTTAATTGATTTTTAGAAACCAAGTTTTAGAAACCAAGTTTTTTGAAAAAACTCGGTTTCTGAGCGGCTATTTAGAAACCAAGTTTTTTGAAAAAACTCGGTTTCTGATTTTGGTGATGACGCGCCAGAGGGGAAGTTTAAATTCTGTCAATTCTGCCCTCTTTTTTCTCTGTTAACCAATACTGATAAAACTTTAAGCAGCTTGGCAATAAATTATTCCAACAATAAGCCAAATAGGGAAACTTACTGGAAGGCAAATAGTGATCAACATCCATATTTGTGTTATAAATCTTGTCACCGCAATAAACACAAGTTTGATTAGACATTTCTAAAAGTGTTTTTCTGATTTTTGAAATGTCGCCACCTTCTTTACAAGCTGTATTCCAACGAGGTTTTATTTTCCCGTTGTTATCTCTCAAAACTTCATAAAATTTGTTCTTTTTATGAGCTTGTTTTTGATTGTCTAAACAATCTGGTGGGGGTAATCTATGTATTTTCTTCATCCTAGAAGACTCCTTAAAGAATCCAATGAACGGCGACGTGCATCATCCTTGGCTAGACTGGGCAATATCTTTTGATATAAAATTTCAGCCTCTCGCTTTAAATTTTCATCCTGATTGTTGACGTAATCTTTAACCTTTATACTAAAATTTTTTAGCATTTGAATAAGATTGCTCCCTTCATTTTCTGAGATAACAATGGATTTGGTAAAATCAACATGAAAGGCACTGGCAAAAACGTCGGCTAAATACCATTCTTTAGGATTGCCTAATTTCGAGCAAGTCACTTTTTTTCCTTCTCTCAATAATTCATAAGCGGAACCTTCATCAGTCATTGAGATTATCACTGGGGAATGGGTTGCAATATAAAAAGTCGTCTTTGGAAATGATTCTTGAAGCAGTGAAATAATGCGAGACTGCCATTTAGGGTGAATGTGTGATTCAATCTCGTCAATAAATACTATTCCCTCAACATGACTTAAATCTTTTTCATCAACCAAACCGCTCCACCCACCATAAGCCGCAATAATCTCTTGAAACAGTTTGATAATGGAAACAAAACCCGTTGAAAGTTTATCAATTGGCACGGAGTCTATGTACAATTTTCCCTCATCAAATTGAATCTTGAAATTTGTGACTCCATCCTTTTCTGTCATTAAATCTAAACTCGGTTCGAGTTTTTGCATTAATTTTAAAACGGTTTCAACCTCAAATACTCGATTTTGATTTTTAGGAACAAAATTTGGATTGATAATCAGTCTTGAATTAAACCAATCTGCTATCTCCGTCTTTTCAACAGAATTTCCGTTCATATAATTGAAGCTTCTAATAAAAGCATCCAAAAACCTATCAATTTTATTACCTAAAATGGTAATGTGATTTTTGTCAATATTTTTGGTATATCCTCTATTTTTGGCACCAACAAAGACAATCGGTTTGTCAATAGACACATTAATAGGAACATGTCTATTTGATAATTCCTTAAACTCAATAACACCCGACTGATTTTTAAATTTCATCTTGACTTGATTAAGAATAATATTCCCGGAGGCTAACGGCAACAAGTAATCTTTTATGGCATCATAAATGATTGTTTCAAAAAAAATACCTGAATACTTGTGAGTTTTTGATTTTTTAAAGAAAGTATGACAATAAAGCAGTGATTTTGCCATATTTTCAAGCATAAGAGTTTTACCGACGGCATTATCACCAATAAAACAATAGATTCTTTTGTCTTTATCAAGATTAATCTCAAAATCCAATCCTGCTTCGGTTTCTTCTGCTACAAAATGATAAATCATGGAATTCATCCTAACCTAAATTGCTACTGTTATTAACAAACTTTATATGATAACATACACAAAAAGAAATCCGATTTTTTGTTCTAAAATAGAATTTCTATGCTAAATTGTTTGAATCA
>JAAEKY010000459.1 GCA_024227235.1 Desulfobacteraceae bacterium
ATGAGGATGCTCATAAGGTTATAATTACAGAAGCTGCTGTAAAAGCTGCTGCTGAATTTTCCGACCGTTACATTGCAGGCAGGTTTTTACCTGACAAGGCAATTGACCTTTTAGATACTGGATGTGCCCGGGTAAAAATTAATCTGTCCACAAAACCACCAAGCCTTGAGGATAAAGAACGATCAGTTCAGGCATTTGAAAGAACTAAATCTGCCATGGAACGGGATAAGGATAATAATATGGAGGTTGATGCTGATGAATATGACGGTATTCTAAATTCCATTAAAGAATTCACATCTGAGGCAGATGAAATTAGAGATGCCTGGGACAAAGAAAAACAAGCAGCCCAAATAGTAATTGATTTGAGAAAAGAGCTATTTGAAGCTGACAAGGAAGATAAAAAAGCTGTAGATGATCTTAAAGCAAAACTTAATGATGCTGACAAAGCACTTGCAGCATCACAAAAAGAAGATGCATTGATGCAGCTTGAAGTTAATGCTGATGTTATTGCCCAGGTTGTTTCTGACTGGACAGGAATCCCTCTTGGAAAAATGATCAAAGACGAAGCTCAAAATATTGTTAATCTTGAAAAAATACTGGGAAAACGTGTTAAAGGGCAGGATCATGCCTTGAGCGCTATTGCAGAAGTAATAAGAGCTTCAAAATCAGGTATTAAAAATCCAGAACAGCCCATG
>JAAEKY010000460.1 GCA_024227235.1 Desulfobacteraceae bacterium
GCCGGAAAAATATTGCCGAAGCTGGGATCGAACCATACCATCATCAAACTTCATAAAAATCAAGGCTATGGCGGTAATCAAAAAGTCTGTTATCGTTATGCGATTGAACATGGTTATGATTGTGCGGTTCTGCTCCATGGCGACGGTCAATATGCGCCTGAACTTGTAACGAAATTTCCTTCTTTTTTGGAAGACAAGTGTGTTGATGTGGTATTGGGTTCTCGTATGAAGGATAAGGTTTGCGCCCTACGTGGCAATATGCCGTGGTATAAGTTTTGTGGAAATATTTTCCTGACGCTATTGCAGAATATGCTCTCCAAACAAAAGATATCCGAATACCATACAGGATACAGGGCTTATCGGACCGATTTTTTAAAGCGCATCCCTTTTGAATTGAATAGCGATGATTTTCATTTTGATACAGATATTCTACTTCAGGCCTTTCATATGGATGCTAAAATTTTTGAATTTGCCATACCTACATTTTATGGAGATGAAATCTGCCGTGTTCCTCTCTTTAAATACGCCCATAATGTAATCTCTACTACTTTGAGTTACAGGATGCAGAAACTGGGGTTAATGGTATCGCTAAAATTTCCTCACTCTGCCAATAAGGTTTACCGGGATAAAACAGACGACTCGAATTCCACACATGCCCATGCGATTAAAGACTTGAATTCGATATGTGGGCGAGCTGGAAAAAAGGTGCTTGATATCGGGTGTGGCACGGGCTTTCTTGAAAAAAAAATCAAACACCTGAATCTTCAATACAAGGGGTTGGATAAAAAAATACCAAAGATCCCTACCAAATCCTTTCAACAGTTTGATTTGGAAAATGAAAAGTGGGAAATTGATATCTCCGAATATGATTGTGTCTTGTTGCTGGATGTCATCGAGCACCTATCCGATCCGGAGAGGTTCCTGATTGAGATGCGCAACCAGATGAAACAATTCAAAACAACAAAAATTCTCATTTCAACCGCCAATATCGGCTTTGTTTTGGTTCGGATGAACCTTCTTTTCGGACAATTCAATTACGCGGATCGAGGGATTCTTGATATCACCCATAAGCGGCTGTTCACGAAATCATCATTTAAGAAACTTTTAGTCGAGACAGGCTACGAAGTAAAAAAAATTCATGGTATCGGTATCCCGTTCAAGACACTTGGAAAAGGTTGGTTTTTTGGCGCTCTGAGTAAATTGTCAGGCTTGATGGCCCGATTCTATCCATCGCTGTTCGCATTTCAGTTCTACGCACAAATTAAGCCAAAAATGACAACATACCAGTTGATTGGATACAGCTCCGAATTGAATAATGGTTCTGATCGACCCAACCTACATGCAGTAAACTCTTAGGCTGAATATGAAATTTTCATCTGTCTATGCTCCACCACTTGTCTGTTTTGTCTTTACGTGCTTTTTTATTTATAAATTCGCAGTTGGTTTTTACATTGACGATGATTGGAACTATATCCTTTCCTTTAAATTTTTAGCAGAAGGAGACTACTCGGTTCTATGGGCTAGGATGTGCGAACACCGCCCCATAGGCGCTAAACTGTTTCATTATCTATCCTATTGTATGGGGTATGATGGAAAACCTCTGCTCTATCTATCACAGCTGTGCCAATTAACCTCTGCCATTATTGTGATAAAAATCTTGCAAGAACAGCTCCCTTTCAAATCTGGGCGGGCAGATTTATTTTTGAAAATTACGGCAAGCCTAGCTGTTGCACTTATCCTGTTTTCGCCGGTCCAAGCCTGGGCAATGGTACGTGCGACTTATTTAGAGAGTTATTTCTGTGTCCTGGGCGGAGTGACAGTCATCTCGGGCATGGTTAAAAGAAATTGGTGGGCTATCGCATTCGGTCTTTTACTAAGCATGATTTCAACGCCGGGATGGATGGTTTTAATTTTGCTTTTCACCATAGCCTGCTGTATCACCTTATCTTCCTATCATAAAATACAAGATAAAAGTCCTATTATTATGTGCGCTGTGATTGTTGGCATTTTGTGCGGCTATCTTCTAATCTACAAGATGCCTTTTGATCACCCCAATAACCATATTCACTGTCCGCACCCATCTTTAATAGACATGCTAAGAATGATTTTTTGGGAAACACTTTTTGTGATTTATCATTGCATCGCATTTCTTGGTTTCCCAATGGGGTGGAGTCCTGGATGGATAGGAAATCCAAATGCGGTTCCCTATATTGTTAAATTCCAAAGTGCTTTCATTATGGGGTGCTTTTATTTGGCAGCCAATACCTATTTTATATGGGATTATTTCAAGTATAAAAAAGGGTCGGAATTTGCATTTTTGATCCTTTTATGGACCTTTTTGATGGCGGGATCGATAACGGTCAGTCGTGTCACTGTACTTAATGAGGCTTTTGTCGTTAACTATATCTATCCAGTTTACATTATCACTGGTTGGGCCGTTTTGCTTTATCTAATCATTCATCGATTAGGCGCCTTAACAGAAAGCAATCGTGGAGGTCTATTCACCCAAAAAAACTGTGTCATCTTTGCGGTCATTATTGGCATTTTTCTAAGCTACGCAAAAGGCGCTAAAATGGTTATTAGCACTACTGAAGGTTTGCGTTATCACCAAACGCGATATAAAATGGCATTCATTGAGCAAACTGAAAACAAGGAACAACAAGAAGAAATCGCTAAAGAGATTTATAGGGCATCCCCTGACAATGTGATTACAGGTACAAGGATGTTGTCGGATTTAAGAGGAATTCCTGAACAATGGGAACAGTAACAGTTTAGTCCGTAACAGTTTAGTCCCTATTTTGCCATCGGCAGTCGTGCTGTAAATTGAGATAGATTGGATGGCATGACCTGTTAAATTTTAAGAAGAATTGTTATATAATTTTGCTTGCGCAGTGGCTGGGTCGGATACAAAAAGAGTGTGAAAAAAATCGATAGGATGTTTTCCTTGCCTGATAGCCGTAGAAAGCAAACTGGGAAGCACACTGTGACAATAAGAGCCCTGGCCCGAGCGTGTGCCAAAACAAATCTTTCTAAAAATTACCAGTTTTCTCAAAGCTCTTTCGGCATGATTGTTGGTCGGCTCAATGTCAGGATGATCGAGGAATACAAAAAGACGGTTGTATTCTCGTTTGGGATCTGACAGGCGATTTCTCAAATTTTCAGCATCTTTATCTAAAAACGGTGTTTTGCATAATTTTTTCAAGCGCCTTTGCAATTTTCGTTTATATTTATCGGCATTGTTGCGCTCATCGTTGTTGGCTCTTACCTTTTGGCCTATCTGACACGCCTGTTTAAATAACTCTTTTATTTCATCGCAAAAGGCGATTGCCCGATTATCCTGGTATTTTTTCTCACATAGTAAAATTTGTTTTTTGATCTCTTTGGCTTTTCGTATCAGATGTGCCAAGCAAGATTGGCGTGCAATCGGATTGACGCCATTGTAACCGGCATAGCCGTCAGCAATCATAATCCCATCAAAATCATCGCCTAAAAGATGTTGCGCCACGTCCTGTGAACGATGTCTGTCAATATGGAACACATCCAGGTCATCATTGCCGCCGTACCAGACATAGTGGTTAACGCCGTTTTGTCGCCAAAAGGTCTCATCGCAATAGGCGTGGGTTGCCGCCCGTAGCTTTTCTTTCAGATCCTCATAGATGCCGGATCCATTGCGTGTGGCCTGTCGATCAAAGTTCAGCGCCGTTGCCGGCACAAATGACATATTGAAAAAATCTTTAAAAAGCCTGCGCACCTTACGGTAAGGTAGGCCAAGTCCATATCGCAAATAAACGGCGGCGGCTTTAGTGACCGGTCCGATATGACAATTAAGCAATTCATTTTTTGCCGCCTGGATCACGAGCCGATTGCACTTGGGACAAAAAGCCTGTTGGTGCTTGAAGTTGGTAACATGAGTTCTCGGTTGCAGGATAATATCTTCTTGCACATGCTCCTTAACCTGTTCAACCGGATTCAAGTGATCGCAATCACAGTGCGGGCATTGATCCGGTGCCGGCACATCGATGGTTTTGTCTATGTGGTCTGGTTTTGATCGTGACCAACCCGGATGCCCCTTACGAGCCCCTCGCCTTTTCTTTTGCTTTTTGTCTGATCGCTTATCGCCGGATGCTTGTTTATTCTTCTTATTGGCCTTGAATTGACGCTGATGCACAATCTTTAATTTGGCTTTCAGTTGTGCATTTTCTTGCTCGAGCTGTTCGATTTGAGCACGTGCCTGCGCCAGTTTTTCCTCAAGAAGGTCTCTAATATGCCAATGTTCACAATGCTCATCGTATGAGTGCTGATATTGTGAAAAAATCCAATGCGTGGAAGACCATTCAAGGTGGGGGCAATTGTTTTTGTAGGGGCAATCATAATCCCAGGGGGCCTGGGTTCGATTGTTTTTTTTCATGGATTAATCTGATTCGAGTTTGAGTAGTTCCCAGTTAATATCGGACAATTCTTTAATCATGGCACGCAAGCGCTTGTGCCGATCAGTCATCTTTTTAACTTTTGGAACCCATCCTTTTCGGACATATCGAGAAACGGTCTTGCCGCCCACTTTAGTGGTGAGGCCGTAGTTCATCATGGCCGGAGACCTATTAATAGTGCCCATCAACAAATCAAGATTGTCGCAGATTTGCTTTTTTAACTCAGCCTGTCTCTCTTTGAGGTGTTTAATTTTCTTATTCATAGAAGTATTTGCATGGTGGGTTAATCTTGGTTAAAGCGTATCATTACGCTTGCATATTGTCAAATAAAAATGGCCTATTATTTTAGAATAGGCCATTTTTTATTGCGGAAGGACTAAACTGTTACTAATAACGAATTGGGTCCACTAGGGACGTCCATAAACATATAAATATCACTTCCAGCACTACCATGATCGGATTTCATTTCCTGGGACACTTTACTTATTTCATGACCAAAAACAGAATTATTGATTTCCATAAAACCATGGCATGCGTGGCAAAAACAGTGGCGCCAGATGTCCCACATCAAAGGATGAACGGTATCTTTTGGCATATGCAAAATATATAGAATTAAATCCAGTCCGGGCCGGTTTGATCAAAAAGCCTGACAAGTGGCCCTGGAGTAGTACAGGGCCGCATATGAAAGAAAAAGATGACATTCTTGTAAAAACCAAGCCATTGCGAAAAATGATTTATACGAATTGGAAAAGATATTTAGGTGTAGACGTGCAATAATCTGAAATAGAATCATTCCGAAGGCATGAACGAACGGGACGGGTTTTAGGTGCGGATTCATTTATTTGAGAAAATGGAATTGTTTTTGGACCGCAAGCTAAAATCCCAGAAACCCGGACCGAAAAAGAAAGATAAGTAAGGTGTCCCCGGAACCCCCTTGTCCGGAACCCCCTTGTAGGTTTTCAAAGCGTCCCAGCCGGCTTCGAGGCCGCCGCCGGTTTGCTTTTCTCCACCGAAGGCGCAACTGATCTCTTTGCCGGAGGTGCCGATGTTCACATTGGCGATGCCACAGTCCGATCCTTGGTGGGATCGTATGATATCAATATTGAATTGTTGGGTGTAAACCCCAATGAAATGAAGCATACACCGAGACAGGTTGGCACCAGGTGTCAGCCCTCTTTTTTCGATTTAACCAGATCCTCGCAGATCTTTATGTCCTTGGTATAGACGAGACTTTTAGCCAAGGAACTGACGCCGCTCGCGTTGCGGCAATAAACATAACCGGCGTTTTCAACTTGAGATTTAAGCCATGAGGTGCTGATAAATCCTGCTGCAAGAAGCCCTGCAACCAACACAATCACGCATTTATTAACGATGGGAATGTATTTTTTAAATAAGTTCGGCCGAGCATTATCTACAATCGTAAAAATATGAATTGGAGGGAAACCCACGGCAACTATGGTAAAACCAATTCTGTTGCTAAAGCTGATCATGTCAACTTGGTTGAATATTTCCATTGGTATACGTTGGAACTCTTTATAAAATATCCAAAGCGCCCATAAACAAAATAGGTCCAGAAGTACAAGTATTGCATGCGACGTCTTTTTGTCCATTTGTCATTATTTCTTTAATGTAATTACCGAACAAGGCAACTGAAAGGTCAATAAGGTCTGTCACCTAGTTCCACTTAATGATGAGTGGGCGTCTGAGATTAATGTATCCCAAAATCCGCCGGTTACAGCTGGGCCAATTATTAATAACTCGTTATCTATATCTTCTAATACCTTAATTAGTTTTTCAGTTATTTTATGTTTGTCGTCCAAATAATCAAGCACGGCTCCAGCGACGACACTTAAAAGGATGGTTACTCCCACGGATACAAGTACATACGTTCCGGCGCCCACCAATGCAATACCTGCAATTGCCCCTATTA
>JAAEKY010000461.1 GCA_024227235.1 Desulfobacteraceae bacterium
AGCATCCTTATAACCAAGCTCATTAGCATCCCATTCTACTGAAAAATTAGCTGTCTTTCTATCTTCAAATACGGTACGAATTTTTGGTATTAAACCTTGCTCTACGGCAACTTCATCTTCAAAAACATTGTATTTATCTATCAATTGATCAGCAGAAATATTTAAGATTTTTTCTAAGGCGTTATTGCATCTAATTATTGTTCCCTTTTCATCAGATATCCAAATTGCGAATGGACTTTGATCAATAACGCTATTAAGAAAGTTTTGATTATTTTTCAGTGCCTGTTCAGCCCGCTTGCGCTCATTCAATTCTTCCTGAAGTTCTTTCGTTCGCTCTTCCACTTTTAGTTCAAGTTGATCATGAGTTTTTTGAAGCTCAGCCTCAGCTTGTTTTCTACGTCTAATATTGAGGGAAAGAATCATATTAAACAATAAAAGACAAAGAATAATAAATATGGCGCTCCAGATAAGTTTGATATGATCGCTATAAAATGAGGAAGGTTCGTTATAGATTATGCTGTTTTGAGGGAGGCTGCTATCATTTATATTAAAGCGCTTCATCGCTTGATAGTCAAACTTGTAAACAAGAGGAGCTTGCTGTACAGCAGGGACGCTTTTAGAGAAATCACTGTTAAGCAGTTTGCCAGCAGCATTAGCAGCAATTTCACCCTGTTTATACCCGCTTAAAACATTGCCACCCAGCACTCCTGTGCCTGGTTTAAAACCCCAGGAGCAATAAACAGGTGCGTTTGCATTTTCTGCGATTAATTTCATGCTGTCTTCTATTGAAAAAATTTTGCCATTTGAATCTCGAATGAAACTCAAATAAAAGATGGCAGCATTTCTCGGAATATCTTTCAGGGCCAATAGGAGTTCTTCTTCTGATACGCCAATTAGATAGTTAAAGTGAATATTTTTTTTAAAAATGCGCTCTAAATTTCTGGCCCTGTCAACCATTAATTTACCAGTCGATGTCTTATCGGCAATGAATGTTAAAGATTCTATATCAGGACTAATAGAGAAAATTAGATCAAGAGTACTTGCTGTGCTATCTGCTTCTTCTATGCCGAATATAGGCTCCTGGCCAGCAATCCGCTCGGGTTTTATATGATCAATCCCGCAAAAGACAAGGGGAATACCCGAAAATAATTCATTTCTAATATCCAGGATAAAATCCAGCGCATTATCATCCGATGTGATTACTAAATCGATGTCAGCAGACTTGTATTTATGGCGGAATAGTTCTTGTGCCTGTAGAAAATATGATTTTGTGAAGTGTCTTTTCGTGTCCAGGTACTCAATGATCAAATCTATATTTTTTTGTGAGTCAAATACGTCCCGGATACCGAGCATAATATCATCAGACCATGCATATCCAGAATGATATGAGTTTACTACAAGTATTTTTTGATTTTTCATTTCTTTCTGAGAAGCAGCACTTACTGATGATATGCTAACAAAAAGGCATAAAAAAAAAGATAAAAAAAATATTTTGGAGCATAAACATCTTGTTATCTTCATCTGAATAATTCCAAGCTTATTTTATTTAAAATTACTGAAAAGTAGCATTAACGATTTAATTTAAAAAAACCACAATGCTTCCATTATCCATAAAGTAATAAAAGTTCAACAAGTCAACTGGGAATCTTTGCGAACAGATATCTTCACCAAAGTAGGTTAGAAAATGCATTATGGCCTTTTTGAATTTTTGGATCACATACACATTACACAAACAAATACGAAATAGCAATGATCTCATTAAAAAATCAGTAAAATGGAACCCCACAATGATGGTATTATCTGTCACAAATCAGATTTCAACAAACCCCGACTGTTTATTATTC
>JAAEKY010000462.1 GCA_024227235.1 Desulfobacteraceae bacterium
GCTTAAAGCGATCAATCCAAAACCCAATAAAAGTATTGTACCGGGTTCAGGGACAACCGTTGTCAGTTTAAGGTCACTGATCGTTACAATTGATCCAGTATTAAAAGAATCGTTACCCGACGCAGGATCATACGTTGTATTGAATTCATCAAGATGAAAAATTAATCCGATCTGATCAATACCATTAGCAACATGAGTCGACAAGTCAAATTCCACTAAACCGAAATCCGTGACATCCCTAAAGAAAGTATCAAGTTCATCTCCAGTATTACCATCTAACAATTGAACAAAAAACTCTGTGTCATTACCGGGGGCTTCGACGAAATCATAATCAAAGGAAATGGAAAGGGCATTTCCGGAAACGCTGATTCCGGGGTCACCAAAACCCGCAGCCGGATCATTCAGCAACTGAGTATATCCAAAATCCGGATCTTCTTCCAGAGTTGCTTCAGAGCCGTCTGGTGCAATGGACCCGATACCGTCAAGATAGAATTCAGTTAAATCAAGACCGATCGTAGCTGCGCTGGCCGGTGCAACCCCTAAAAATGTAATTCCGATGACTAAAAAAGCACTCAAAGTCAGAGCACGTACTAATTTTTTCATTATTCCCCTCCCCAATTAAATTCCGTTGGCATATGCGATAACATACATTCTCACTACTGTCCCAAGATAAATCCATATTTTGATTTTTAGAGCATGAACACCCTATAAAATCGTTTTAGCCGCTCTATTTTCAAAACCAGGTTGCCAAATTATATTCCTACGCCCTGACAGCCCTTTTATAGACAATTGTATCTGCGCTGGCAGAGGACTCGATCCAAATTTTGTCCTGACCAATAATTTTAAATCCATCCAAACCATTAATGGTTTCATTGTGTAAAGTAGATGCGTTAGCAACTCCGCCAAAGCCGAATAACAATGAAATAAATAGAGCAATAAAGTATCTTTTTATTTTAATTCCTTTTTGATTAAAAGATTAATAAACATGCAAAAAGTCAGGTTTTGCCAATTTTCCAGCAGTAGCATGCTGAAACCATTGATAGCGATTTTGGCATTTCCGACTTAAACATAATTAATTTCATATTGAAATTAAATACAATGTGTAAATATAAAGCAAAAACCATACCTGAATTGACAATTAGAATTTGAATATAATGTGATTATTGGCGTATAGATTGCATTTACAGAAGGAATATTTTTTTCCGAAAAAAAATAATATTATCCAAAATTAAAATATATAGAAAAAATGTTTCTATATTATGTAATAAATGTAATAAATTAAGAAAAAAATTTCCTAAGGGTTTTCCCTTAGAAATGAAAAGTTTTAATAAAAAAAATAATTAAGTAAAAAGATACAAAAAAGATTCTTTCGCAAAAATATTTAATGCAGTTATTTAATATAAAAATATGGCTCAAAACAATTTTCAGTTAATTGACTTGTCCATCAGAAAAATTAGGTACAAACAGAATTATAATTAAATTAGAAACAAGAACAGGTCACAAATCGAAAATTCGATGGAATTCAAAAATTTGATATGATATTTTATGTGATGTAATTCCTTGAAAATGAGTTTAAATATCAGAATGGAGACTTAATCTTTGATAACAAATGTGTCTATGATTACATGTATTACCTATTTTTCGGAGGGACAGGGTAAACACTGCTCATCCCTGTGAAGATTTAGGTTTATATAATTTTGCCAGTTTTTCCGGGTATACCCCGAATAAAAACAAGGTCAGTATTACCCAATTCCTTAAAGTACAATAGACCATCCCCTCGTCTTCCCATCTTCTTGACGATGTGATTACCCGGGTTTTTAAAATAACCAGTTTGCCATTATCATGTTTTATTCTTTTCATTAGATCGATATCTTCCATAATCGGGATCTTTCGATATTGACCCATGTCAAAAAAGTATGTCTTCTGGATAAAAATTGCCTGATCTCCATAAGGAAGCTTTGTCATGCGTGAACGTAAAGAAGCTGTTTTTTCAATCATTCTGTAAAAAAAATTTTTACCATTAATGGAAAGGTCAAAGGCCCCGGCTTTAACGCTTCTGTTTTTCATCGTGTTCTGAATATCTGTCAAAGCATTTTCAGGCAGCGTTGTATCACAGTGAAGAAATAAAAGAGTATCACCCAAAGCCTTTCTTGCACCCATATTCATTTGATCTCCTCTACCCGGCTTTGAGCTTAAGGTAATCACGCGTGTATCTTCTATGCAGCAAAGGGTATTTTTATCCTTGCTGCCATCCACAACAATAATTTCTGAGAATCCTTTGAAATCCTGGTGATATAATTTCTCTATGGTTTTATTTATGGTTTCCTGCTCATTTAAAACAGGAATAATTATGGAAATATCAATCTTCATAATCTTTTAGGATTTCAAGTGTTCTTTTCCCAGCCCTCCCCCCTTTTTTTACTCTAGCTGCAAGGGCTTTTAAATCCTCTACCGTATCTATATCATTGAGTTCAGGCAGGCATTCATAGCTGACTTTCATCTTGTTAAAAATGTCTAGTGTCTCATCCAGGACATGCTTAGTTGACCAGTTAATATTTTTAAAAGCAGCCTTTGAAAAAGCAGTCTTGTTAAATCCAATCAAATAATACCCACCATCAATAGACGGTCCAACCACAGCGTCCTTTGTTTCAAGTATTTTAAAACTGCGCTCAATAATCTCACGGCTTATTTCCGGTATATCTGTGCCAATAAGCACACCCCTTTCATACCCATCTTGAAATATGTCCTGGAATGCATTGGCCATTCTTCGCCCAATATTGTCCCCATGTTGGCAAGAAAGCGTATATCCATTTCCAAGAAAGTTCAAAAGCAAGTTTTTTTTCTTTAAGGGCCAATAATATAATATTTTATCCCCTGTTGATTCAAGTGCCTGAAGCGTATCAATAACAAATCCTTTATAGAGATCTAAAACAAAAGCTTCACTTAAAAATTCAGACAGCCTGGTTTTTACCTTTCCCTTCTCAGGCGCCCTTAAAAAGACAATAGTCGCTTTGTCGATCATTTAAATGCAACTTTATATACATCTTTATATTTTTTTGCAAAATGGAATGTAATACCCTCTTTGATATGCTCTGGTAATTTTTTAAAGTCAGGCGTACACCCCTGGGGTAAAATAATTTCACGGATACCTGTTCGCCTTGCGGCAATAATTTTTTCTTTAATACCGCCTACAGGAAGGACCTCTCCGGTTAAAGTAATCTCTCCTGTCATGGCAAGATTTTGTTTAATGGATTTCTTTGTTGCAAGAGAAACAAGTGCTGTTGTAATCGTTACGCCCGCACTTGGGCCGTCTTTTGGGGTTGCTCCTTCTGGTACATGAATATGGATAAAGGCCTTATCGAAATATTTTTCATCTATGTTAAATGCGCTCATATTTGACCGGACATGGCTATAGGCTATGGTTGCAGACTCTTGCATCACATCCCCTAATTTTCCTGTCAGCTTAATCCCAGGACTTTTTTCGTGGACCTTCACCGCCTCGATGGGAAGTGTGGCACCACCCATCTGTGTCCAGGCAAGCCCTGTAACAACACCGATGCCTGTCATCTGTTTTTCATGTTTAAAAATCGGTGGTCCTAAAAGGTCTTCTAAAGATTTAATATTAAGCCGAATTTTCTTTTTTTTCTTTTTTAGTATGGTGACAATACTTTTTCGGATCATCTTGTTTAAAAGTTTCTCAAGATTTCTAACCCCGGCTTCTCTTGCATACCCTTCAATAAGATGTCGGATGGTAGGATCTGTTATTGTAATGACTTTAGAGGTCAGGTTGTTCCGCTTTAAAAGCCTTGGCCATAAATGTTTTCTGGCAATTTCCATTTTTTCTTTGGTAATATAGCCGGACAAATTAATGCGATCCATCCTATCCAAAAGCGGTCTGGGAATTGTATCCAGCTGATTGGCTGTACAGATAAACAAGACTTTTGATAAATCTATCCGAAGATCCATATAATGATCGAGAAATTCAGAATTTTGTTCAGGATCCAGAACTTCAAGTAGTGCGGATGCCGGATCACCCTGATAAGACATGCCTATTTTATCCACTTCATCCAGCATGATCACAGGATTTGCTACCTCAGTGTCTTTTAATGCCTGGACTAATTTTCCGGGTAATGCGCCGACATAAGTTCTTCTGTGCCCTTTAATTTCAGCTTCATCTCTCATACCCCCCAGACTAAACCTGTAGAACTTTCGTCCAACGGCTTCTGCAATTGATTTCCCTATGGATGTTTTACCAACACCTGGAGGGCCGACAAACAGGATAATAGACCCTGCAATATCTTTTTTATAAATCCCAGCTGCAAAAAACTCTATTATCCTTTCTTTTACATCTGACAGTCCGGCATGATCCCGGCCAAGAATTTTCTCAGCCCGCTTGATATCAACATTATCCTTGGAATAAATCCCCCAGGGAAAAGATGTGACCCAATCCAGATAATTTCTAGTCACCCCATATTCTGAAGACCCCGTCTCAAGCACAGATAATTTCTCTACTTCTTCATCAAATCGTTTGACCACATGCTCAGGAGGGCTTAATTTTGCAAATTTTTCTTTAAATTTATCCACATCAGACGTCTTGTCATCTTTTTGCAGGCCCAGTTCTTTTTGAATCGCTTTGAGCTGTTCCATTAAGAAAAATTTTCGTTTGTTTTCATCCACCTGGGTGTTGACATCTTTTTGAATCTTACTTTGGAGTTTTGCTATTTCAATTTCTTTTTGAAGCAGCATCATCACCTTTTTCATTCTATCCATAATTGATACAGATTCTAATATTTCCTGCAGGCTATCTCCGGTTGCTGTGGTAATCCCAGCTGCAAAGTCTGTCAAAGGTGAAGGCTGCTCCGGGCTGAACATTCCTAAATATTGTCGTACTTCTTCACCATACAATGGATTTAATGACAATAATTTTTTTATGGCATTGATAATGGCAATGGCATAGGCTTTTAGTTCATCTTCGTTTTCTTTTACTTTCTTAAAATACTCGACCTGTACAACAAAAGGGGGTTTATCAGAAATAAATCGTTTTATTCTAAATCTTTCCAACCCTTGGGCAATAAACTGGATATTACCTTTAACGTCTGTAACATTCATCATTCTAACAACACAACCGACCTCAGGGAAATCTTCTTTGTATACGTATTTTCCTTTCACCTCTTTAATATATGCAATACCTAAAAGATTTTTCGAATCTTTGGATGCTTTCATTAAAGTTTGCTCCCATCTTTTTTTGCTGACCATGAGGGGCTGCACCTGAGCCGGTAAATGCGGGCGGCCTGTGATGGGTATTAGGTATAAAATATCTGGTTTTTCGATTTGTTGAACCAATTGACCGTCGGCATCTGTATTTTCATCTTCTACTATTTCCGGTGTAATCGGCTTATTGTCCTCAGTCATATTCCACCTCGCTATAAAAGTTGATTTTATGATAGCGCTGAATAACACTTTATTATATTATTGTTCCAGTATCTAATAACTTAGAACAGTAAAATCTATACCATTATAGACAATTTAAAAAAATTGAATAGTATATTTTTTTAAATCACAAATTTATTCTCTCTCATTAAAATTCAGGAACTCCTGATTGCAACTTTCTTTTGATGAGCAAGAGCATCCACTGCTGCTACAGCCGACTTCTCCTTTATAATTTTTAATAAACCTTTTTATTGTAAAAAAAAGGGCTGCCGCCACTATCATTCCAACAACAAACACATCCATATTTTCCTCCTTGGTTTACACAAGCACTATTGAACCTATCTGGTAAAAAGATACGGACAATCCAAAGGCAAGTGCCGTATTAAATACAACAGAAAAAGCCCCCCATTTCCATGATCCGGTTTCTTTAGCAATACAAACCACTGTTACAAAACAAGGGGCATAAAAAATAGTAAAAATAATCAGGCTAAATGCTGTCAATGGACTCCAACCGGGTGCTGTTTTTAGTTTATGTGAAAGAGCCTGTGTTCCTTCAAGCTCAACGCCCCCAAGCGAATAAGCAGTGCCAAGTGTTGATACAACAACTTCTTTTGCAGCAAACCCACCCACAAGGCTGATGTTTGTTCTCCAGTCAAATCCGGCAAACTTAGTGATTCCTTCAAGAGAAGATCCTAACCGTCCAGCTATTGAATTCTTTAATCTTTCCTGGGCTTCTTCCATATCCACCCGCATAAGATCTTTTTTTATAGCAAGTGCCTGGATTGACAATTGTCCTTTTTCAAGGATTTGTATATCATTTATTACAGAAGCTGACACGCCAGATGTAATCGCAGCTCTCTGATTTTCAAATTTTTCAGACGACTGCTGATCCAGTCCGGGAAATGTCATCATCGCCCAAAGAACAATGGAGATTCCCAAAATAACGGTTCCGGCTTTCTTCATGTACTGCCAGGTCCTCTCCCAGGTGTGGATCAATAGGCCTTTAATCGTCGGCAGCCTGTATGGTGGAAGCTCCATAACAAATGGAGTGGATTCCCCTTTAATAATCGTTGACCGCAAAGCCCAGGCCACAAGCAATGCGCCTGTCCATGAAATCATGGTGACCAACAGCATGACTTTTGCTTCATTTCCTGCAAAAAATGCGGCTACCAAAAGAGCATATATCGGCAACTTTGCGCCGCAATTCATAAAGGGGACTGTTAAAAGTGTTGCTAATCTTTCTTTTTCAGATCTAAGTGTTCGCGTTGCCATTACACCAGGGACTGCACACCCACCAGCAATACCTCCTGATACTATAAATGCCATAACAGAGCTGCCATGTAACCCAAACATTCTGAAAATCCGATCCAGCATAAAGGACATTCTTGCCAAATATCCAGAATCTTCTAAAAAAGAAATGCCTATAAACATAAACATGATTAAAGGAACAAAGCCCAACACACCGCCAACCCCATCAATCATTCCAGAAATAATCAATGATTTTAAAAGCCCTTCTGGCAGGATGTTATCTGCAACACCTGCTATCCACCCAAAAAAGTTTTCACACCATCCTATAGGTACTTCACTATATGTAAAGGTAAAATTATATAATCCCATAAGGACCAAAATCATGATGATCGGACCCAGGAATTTGTTTATCACAACTTTATCGATTTTATCTGACAATTGAAGTCGATTTATATCTTGATTAAACACCATCACATTCTGTTTTAAAACTGAATTGATATATCCATACCGCTGGTCGGCGATAACGCCTTCAGGGTGTGCGTCAAGGGTTGCACTCAGATGACGGGTCATTCTATTTGCGATTGTGTTTAGTTCTAGTGCAACATTTTCATTCTCGAAGGTACCTAAATCTTTTATCTGCTTATCATTTTCAAGATATTTAATGGCAACCCATCGTGCGCTATACTTTTCTGTCAAAAAGCCATTACCCTGGATAATTTTTTCCATCTCATCTAAAGCAATATCAATATCCTGCCCATAGGAAATCTTTATAGGATCAACTATTTTATTCATATTGGCTTTAATCGTTTTCAACAAATGTTTTTTTCCCTCTCCGCTTCGGGCAATCGTTGGAACAACAGGAACATTTAATAGACCTGATAATTTTTCAATATCGATCTGAATCCCTCTCTTTTTAGCCACATCCATCATATTTAATGCAATGATCACTGGAATGCCCATCTCCATAAATTGCACAGACAAATATAAATTTCTTTCCAGATTTGATGCATCAACGATATTGACAATCATGGGAGGTCTTTCATTCACTAAAAAATCCCTGGCCACAACCTCCTCTAATGAATAGGCAGATAATGAATATGTACCTGGAAGATCAACAAAATTCAATTTTCCAGAGTCACTGACACAGACTCCCTCTTTTTTTTCCACGGTTACACCGGGATAATTACCGACATGCTGTCGTGCACCTGTCAGTTCATTAAAAAGGGTTGTTTTTCCTGAATTAGGGTTGCCTGCTAATACAATTGCTGTTTCCAATTTATATCTCTACTATTATATGATCTGCTTCATTATTGCGAAGCGCTAATGTAAACCCCATAATCCTCAAAGAAACGGGATCATTTAACGGGGCCCTGCCATGGACCTTGATCTCTTTTCCCGGGATCAATCCCATGTCTCTGATTCTCCTGCCAAGCTCCCCTGAAGCTTTTACTGCTGCGACTTTTCCTGTTTGACCGATTTGCATTTGTCTCAATTTAATTTTTTCCATTTACCCTCTTGTTTTCTACGAATAAATAAGTTTATATTAGTGCATAAAGTTTAATATACCTAACTTTTTTATGTGTCAACAAAAAAATAAGGCCTCCAACAAAATAAATATTTGACTTACTATATCATTGAGTATAAGCATAGGGTGGAATTCACAGGGAGATATGACATGGACAAAAAGAAGCAACTTTCAGAAAGCCTTGAAGATTATCTTGAAACCATACTTGAACTGCAGACGACAAAAACAGTTGCCCGCTCAAAAGATATTGCCGAAAAGTTAGACATAAAACGCGGATCTGTAACCGGCATGTTAAAAAAGCTGGCCAATAACAATCTTATCAATTATGAGCCGTATGGATATGTCACTTTAACTTCTGAAGGTAAAAAAATAGCCATAGAAATAGAGCGCCGCCATATTTTTCTTAAAGACTTTTTCTCCAGAATATTAAAGGTTGATGAAGACACTGCCAACCAAACAGCGTGCCAGATGGAACACGCTATGGACAAGTTAACTTTTAAAAAATTCAGAGATTTTATAAAAAAAGTTGATGCCTGCTCTCACTGCAACCCAGCTGACCACTAAATTTTAATCTATCGTCCAAACCGCTGTTGCCGTATAGCCTTTATGCTGCCGTACAATGCGATTATTCTTTGAAATATCTCTCAGATAAGACAGAATAATATTTTTCAGTTCATCATCGGATGTATCACTTACCTTTTGGAAAAAAGCCATTTGATTATCGAATTCTTCCTGGATAGTGACATTTTGTTCCCATTGAATAGTATCGAATGTAATTTCAGGGAAAAACCCCATGGAAAATATTAGATTGATTTTATAAAAAATACTCTGGGGTTTGTCCGTTAAGGGCGTTCCGACTATTTTTTCCCATAGAACAGACAGTACCGGATGATTTCTTTTTGCCGCCCATCCCCTCATGGCGCACCCTTTTTTTGAGCACCGCATCATTTTAAAAAATGATTCCGGCGTTGCAACGCCCGGGGACATAAATGCAATCACCAGATCAAACTTTTTTCCCCATCCTTTTTCTTTAATATCTAATTGATGCCAGTCTTCACATAGGAGGGTAATATTCTTTTCAACTTCCGGCGTGATATCCTGTCTGAATCTTTTTAACATTCCGTTGGAAAAATCAAGCGCTGTCACCTTTGCACCGTGACGAGCCATTTCTATGGCATGCATTCCCGTACCACATCCAATATCAAGGACCTGCATACCATCAAATAAAAGATTACTTTGCTTTAAAAAATCTATGGTTTTTTCAAGGCGCCGGTTCCTAACTTCTGTTTCATTCAGATTATAGGTACTTGCCGCCTTGTCCCAATATTCAGGTGTGGAAAAGCCTTTGTGGACACTATATGTATCCCCTTTTTTATCATTTCCCCACTCTTTGATCCAAAACTCTTTATTAAATATATTTTCCATTTTATATCATTTAAAACTTTCTTGCCGTCTCGGAAACAGAGGGAGGTATTTCAATTGATACGTCCTCGTCATCCCGGGCAATAAAAACATTGGTAATATCTTTAATAACCAAATATAATGCTGGCACAAACACAAGGGTTAACATTGTGGCTGCTATCAAACCATAGCTGATACTCACTGCCATCGGGATGAGGAACTGGGCTTGAAAACTAGTTTCCAACATAAGCGGGAAAAGCCCTGCAACTGTGGTAACTGAGGTTAAAAGTACGGGTCTGAATCTGTCTTGCCCTGCTTCAATGATCGCATCATATGCGTTTATGCCTGATCTGATTTTGGAATTGATAAAATCAATAATAATCAAAGAATCATTCACCACAATTCCAGATAATGCCACAATTCCGAATATACTGAACATGGTCAGTTCAATATCCTTGATATAGTGCCCAAGAACAGCCCCGATAAGGCCAAAAGGAATTGCTGTCATGATGATCACAGGCTGGATATAAGACTTGAACTGACTGGCCAGCAATAAAAACATGATCATGGCAGCAAGAGAAAAACCGACCTTAAGGCTGTCCATCATATCTTTGGTTCTTTTGGCCTGGCCTTCCAGGTCATAGGTTACACCTGGAAATCGAGTAACCATCGTCTCTAAAAACTCCTCTTTCAAATTTTTTACAATATTCTGAGCATTCGCAATATTTTCATTAATGTCTGAAATAACGGTAATTGTCCTTCTTCTATCAACCCTTTGAATGCTTGAATACCCTCTTTCCACTTCAATATCTGCAACCTGATTTAATGGTATTTCTCTACCGTCTTTCGTCCGAATACGAAGTTCATCGATACTGGCTTCTGATTCTCGTTCTTTTTTAGAGTATCTTACCATGACTTTGATATCATGTTTACCCCTTTGAATTTTTAAGGCTTCGTCTCCATAATAGGCCTGCCTGATCTGGGTGGCAATATCCGCCATGGTAATGCCTAGAGATCCTGCACCTTTTTTAATGTGGATCTGCATCTCCATTTTACCCGGCCTGAAATTATCCGTAATATCAAAGGTCCCAGGAAAACGGGCGATTTCATCTTTTAATTCATCAGCTGCCCGCTGCAATTGATCAAGGTCATCCCCTGCCAATTGAATCTCTATAGGATTTCCTCCCGGGCCCCCTTGTATAATAGAAAAAGTCAGCTGTTCTGCCCCGATAACATCTCCTGTGAGTTCCCTCCATTTGGCCGTGACTTCAGGAGCGGGTATTCCAGGCCGCATGGATGAGGGTACAATCTCTATCCATGCTTCCCCGCAATGACCGCCAAAAACCTGTGGTTTCCAGTCTCGCCTTGGGATAATCCCAACCTGTGAAAAATTATTGACAATTAAATCTTTACCGCCAACAACCCTGTCACGAAAAAATTCATTAAGCTCAAATGCGCCTTTTTCTATTTGCTTTATCGTTTTCTCACTCGTTTCAAAAGGGGTTCCCAATGGATAAATAATTTCAGAAATAATCCAATTACTATCTGTTTTTCCAAACAGGAGAAACGGCACGTGGCCACCGGCCAGTAACCCCATACTGGCTATTAATACGCCAAACCCTATGGCAAGTGTAAAATATCGATTCCTTACGCAATATTTTAAAACAGGCGTATAGATTGAATGAATAAAAAACATTAAGGCTTTATCAATTTTATTTCGAAGCCAGGCATGGGCATCTGAAATATCTTTTTTTAACCATTCCAGCCAGAAAAAACAGATCCTGTAAATCAAACTTTTATTTTTTTTCGGCGGTGTAAGTGCGTGGTTTAGATGAGCGGGTAAAATTATAAATGCCTCGACCAAAGAAAATGCAAGGATACAGATGACTGCCTGGGGCATAATAGCGATAAATTTGCCTATTAATCCTGTAATATGCATGATGGGCGTAAACGCAACAATGGTTGTGGTGACGGCCATTACAACCGGACCGCCGATTTGAGCCACTCCGTCTACAACCGCCTGTTTTGGGGATTTACCGGATGTATAATGGGTATAGACATTTTCCCCCACAATAATGGCATCATCCACAAGAATTCCAAGGGTCATAATAAATCCAAACATGGATAGCATATTAATGGAGGCACCAAAATAATTCAAAATGATAAAAGCCCCCATAAAGGATATGGGAATACCTGCAGCGACCCAAAATGCCAGTCCTAGGTTTAGAAAAAGCGCCAAAACAATAAAAACCAGTAAGATGCCTTGAATCCCATTTGTTAACAACAGATCAATTCTTTCCTGGACCATTTCTGCCATATCAAACCAATACCCTAAAGTAATTCCCTGGGGCATGGTATCTTTATGTGTTCGGATGTACTCCTTTACTGCCTTGGTAATGGCAATATTATCCTGGCTGTCCGTCCGTTTGACTATGACAAGAGCGGCGGGTTTTCCATTAAACCTTGCCTTAACATCTCTATCCTCAAATCCATCTAATATTGTGGCCACGTCACTAAGCCGTATCGTTGTACCATCTTCTTTTGTAAGTATTGGAATCCGTCCAAATCCTTCTCCTGTATACCGTTTTCCTTTGGCTCGAACTAAAAATTCGCCTCCTTTTGTTTTAATTTTACCGCCAGGCAGATCAACGCTCCCTGTTTTTACAGCTGCAGAAACTTGATCAAAAGAAAGATTATATCGCCTCAAATTTTCTTCGGTGACTTCTATGGAAATTTCATAGTCTCTGACACCAATTAGATTGGCTAGAGATATGGCATCATATTCAACCAGCTCATCTCTTATTTTTTCGGCTGTATCACGGAGCAACTTTTCATCCACATCACCATAAATTGCCAGATATATAGCCGGGTCATTGTTTCTTATCTCTGTCACAACCGGATCTTCTGCTTCTTCAGGGAATGAATCAATCTGATCTATTTCTGTTTTAATCTCATCAACTTTTTCCGTGATATCAATCCCGGCTTCCATTTCCAAAAAAACGTCTCCATATCCTTCGACAGCTGTTGAGTAAACTTTTTTTACACCTTCAAGACTTTTGAGCCGCTCTTCTATTTTGATACAGATCCCTTCTTCTGCCTCTTCAGGAGAGGCACCAGGATAGCGAACCCCGATATCAATCATATCAAGGGAAAATTGTGGAAACATTTCCCGTCTCATGTTTAGCGAGATATATAAGCCTGCAACAATAATGAAGACCATGATCAGGTTCACTGACACCCTGTGCTCTACTGACCATTTACCTAGTGCTTTCATCTTTTAATTCCCATTTATTATGATCGTAAGTTCCATGCCTTCCAGAGCGCCCGGTAATGGCGAGGAAATAATTTTATCGCCCGGGTTTAGCCCAGCGTTAATATAAATTTCTTCCTCAAATTTTCTAAAGACATTTACTTTCTTCATTTTCAAATGATTATCATTGGCAATAAAAAGGACCTCGCCGTGCTTTAATAAATATCGTGGCAAAACAAAAATATTTTTATAGGTCTCTCCGATGATATTACATTTCACAAAAGTACCGGGTTTTAAATCAAATATTCCTTTTATTTTTTTGTCAGAATTTAAAATCTCAAGCGTCATGGGAAGTGTTCGAGTCTTTTCATCAATTTTAGCTTTAATCCTTGCCACTTTTGCATCCCAGGAATAGGATTTCACACTGTCAAGATTGGCAACCATCACTTTTGCTTTTGGTGTTATCCCGTTTTCAAAAAAAGCTTCGATCCATTTCATTTTTTCTAAAGGAATTCTGACATCCACATCCAGACCCTCTTCCTGGTATATCGACCCTAGGATCTGGCCGGGATTAATGTATTCACCTTTTTCTGCTAATTTATCTAAAACGAAGCCATTAAACTTGGATCGAATTTGAGTTTTCTTTAGTGCCAGGTCGGCTTTATCAAAATCAACCTGAGCCATGGCAAGTGCAGCATTCTTCTGATCCATATAGGTATCTGTCATTGAAAGCCTGTTCTCTATATTCTGCAAAGCAATCTTCGCCTGTAAATACTGCTGTTCTGCTTTATCAAGACTATTTTTTGAAGCAAACTGGTTTTCAGTCAATTTTTTAATTCTTTTAAATTCTTTTTGTGTTAATTCTACATTGGCTTTTGATAATTCAATATCATTTTTAAGGTTTTCAATATCCTGATTTAAATTATCGATATCTGTTTTGGCCTGCCGGATTCTTACCTGGCTTGTCTGTCTATCCAGTTTATAGGATCGTTGATCCAGCCGAACCAGGACGTTTCCTTTTTTAATCTTTCCCCCCTCAATAAACGACGGATGGATATACTCTATTCTTCCAGGCACTTCTACAGCAATCTTTACCAACCTTCTGGGTTTGACCGTACCATATGCCTCAACCGTCATAATTTTTGAAACAGGGTTTGCAATAATAACTTTCACACTTGGATGCGTTTTAACGATTTCTTTTTTCTCGGGTTCTTTTTTTAAAGATATTAGTAATTGTGCTACGCCAACAGCAACGCCCAAAACAATTATAACTCTCAACACCCTGAATAGAAAAAAACCAAGGCTTTTCTTATTTGATGAATTTTCCATAATTGATCTTATTCTCCTTGCTGATATCAACAAATAGATAATAGTAATCCATTTGATTCTTTTTATATACTAAGATCCTGTATTTGAAAAGATATTAGGATGTAAAAAAATGTAAAAAAATGAATACATTCCATAACTTTTTTGAAACAAATTGCAATATATTATTTATCAAAAACCTTTTGAATTGTGATTGTGATTTTTAACATGACTATTAATAGCAAACCAAAACACTTGCGCACCTTAAGAAAATAGTACAAATAAGAATCTATCAATTTAGGAATAGAAATTAAATTAGTGACCAAAAATCAGCAGATATTTTTGTCGTATTCAAGGCATGATGGGGAAGTATAAAGAGCTATGTGACCGACGAGAGACACAGAAGACAGCAAAAAAAGCAATAATTATGTTGAACTTATTTAATGTACGTTCCTTAGTTTAATAAAGAATGGTTGCCCGAGGATAATACTATTTATTTCTTTGTTTTTGCCTTTTTGGGCTTACTCTCTTTTTGGCCAGTCTTTTTTGCAACTTTTTTTGCTGGTTTGGTTCCCCTTAATATGGGTAAGACTTTGTCTCGATTCTGAGCTAACAATAAAGAGATATCCTCAAGCTGATTTTCATTGAGCTTGATTTTTGAGCTTTCCAGGAATTCAAACAAATTGTCGGCAATATCAAGCATCTTATCATAGGCGTCTGCTTCTTTTTTTGTCGCAAATGTCATCTTTTCCTCTCCATTCCTGACAACAATATATTTTACGATTACAGCCATTTCTTCTCCTTGGAGTAATATTTTTTTTATAGTTTTAGTATAAAAAAGAAGTCAGGTAAAGGGTTTTCCTTTAAGATATTGACAAACTTCATTTAACGGCCTTCTTCTAATTCTTCATTGGTCGCATTCCATGGCGCTATTTTAAAAAGAATCAACATTCCCGGGATAGCGAATACGGCACACGAGTAATAAAAAATATCCCACCCCAAATATTTTGCCATAAACCCTGTAGCTGCGGCTGCAAAAACACCCGGAACAGCCATCAAACTTGTCAGTAATGCATATTGAGTTGCTGTAAATCGCTTATTTGTCTGGATGGCCATATAGGTGGCATAGGCTGCCTGCCCCAAACCTGTGGCAAAAAATTCGAATGCGACGATACAACCCAATAGTGCCTGACTGTAATTCATCCAAAAACTTGATCCGTGATCGATCATATTTAGCACTGCAAAAAAGGCAGTGGAAATTGCCTGAAGCAGGCCGAAAATATAAAGGGACTTTGCTATACCCAGGCGAATCATAATTGATCCGCCGACAAGGACGCCTCCAAAAAGCCCAAACATACCGACACCCTTTACAATGACAAAATATTGAGCCTTGGTAAATCCCAATTGAACAATATAAGGAATCGTCATTGTGCTGGCCATATTATCACCGATTTTATACAACAGAATAAATAGTAGAACCATTAGGGCACTATGCCTTTGAAAAAATTCCACAAAGGGCTCAATAACAGCTGCTTTGAGATTTGCCGGAGGAGGATCATCAACAACGGGCTCAGGAACCAAAAGATTCGTAATGACACCGACACTCATAACACCGGTCAACATTAAAAAAATTGTTGACCACGAAAAGTTGTAATCTGCCAAGACCGAAAGCCCAATTGAAACAAATGTACCTAAACGCCATGCATTCATCCAGACACCCGTGCCAAACCCCAACTCATTGCTTGTCAAATATTCACGTCTGAATGCATCTAGTGCAATATCCTGACTGGCTCCAAAAAAATTTACACAAAGGGCAAAAACGGCAATCCACAGAAGGGATTGTTGAGGATCGAATTGCCCAAGCAGAGCAATCGTAATCATTAAGCCAATTTGGGAGATGAGAATCCACCCCCTCCTTCGGCCAAGAAACGGTGGCACAAATCCATCCATCATTGGAGACCAAACAAATTTTAATGAATAGGGCATACTAACCAATGCGAATAAGCCTATTGTACCGATATCCACATTGGCATCCATCATCCAGAATTTTAAAACATCCTTGATAATATAAAAAGGAAATCCAGATGAGAATCCAAAAAAAAACATGACTATCATTTTCCATGACATCATGACTTTAATTGTTTGTATAAAAGAAGGTTTAGACGATTGTGTCATAGGATTATTTATAAAATCACTGATCTGGCTTATCTAAAGATGAATGGATAGGTCACAGGAGACTGCAAAACAATCAAGGGTTGATTTTTTGGCTTTAAGGTTTGCCTGACACTCATCAACAATCTTATCCATCTGTTCATCTGTTCTATCCTGGTTTAAATGGAACAGCCCAAGTTTTTTTACCTTGGCTTTTACTGCCAGATCCAGAACATCTTCAATCGAAGAGTGGCCCCAGCTAACCTTTCGTACATACTCTTCTTTGGTGTATTCTCCATCATGAAATAAAAGATCTGCGTTTTGTGAAAAATCCAAATATTCATCAAATCCTTTTCCCTCAAGATGTCTATATCCAAGTTCATTATCTGTTAAAAATACAAAAGATTTATCATCTTCTACAAATTTATATCCCAGTCCGCCGCCTGAATGGCTTATTGGAATGGTTTCAACCTTGATAGATCCAATCATAAATGTACCATTCAATGCACTTTCAAAACGCAAATCTGCATTTAAATCATTCAACCCAATTGGGAAGAACGGCTTTTTCATAACTTCGTTCAAAATATTTTTTGTACGGATGCCTGAAAATTCTCTATCCTGGATAATCATCTTTACTTTACTGAAAAGCAATGGCCTGAAAAAAGAGATTCCCTGAATATGATCCCAGTGGGAATGGGTAAACAAAAGGTAATACTGGGTAATATCCTTATCAATGAAAGAATTACCTAACCGTCGGATACCAGACCCTGCGTCAACAATAATCGTCTCTCCTGTTTTCGCAGTAATTTGGATACAGGTCGTATCCCCGCCATACTTTATGTATTGCTTACCTGATACAGATATAGATCCTCTAGAGCCCCAACATTTAATATCCATCGTTCTCCTGTATCATAACAAAAAATTATCGTCTACCCAAAAATTTCTTTTCACGATTCGAATCTTCTGACAGGGTTAATGGTGTCGCTGCTTTCACTTCTTTTTCATACTATTTAAAAGTACTCAATTATAAATCGAAATATAACAATAGTAAATAGGCAATTTATCAACGTTGATAATCTCGAAATCGGGTATCTATCGCGCTGATGTTTTCTAACCGAATTAATGCATCAAAATACTCTTTCCCATCTAATTTTTCTAAGTGCACTAAGTGATTCCCTATTTTTTTTACAACTCCGGAAAATGTCTTTCCAGAGACAAGTGCAATATAAACCTTTTTACCGACAAGTGATTTTAAATTATCTGCAAAAGAGGCATTAACATTATAACTGATTCCCTCAATAGCAACAACTTTAGGCTTGGCATCTGCTTGCGTTGAAAGTAGTGAAAATACAATAAAAAATAAAGATACCATCGTTATTCCGGTAGCACTTAATATTTTTCCTTTATTCTTCATAATCATTTTCCTTTTCGTCTTGACTTATATTTTTTTCAAAATAATTTTCTCTATATCAATGATATATGAATAGATTATTATTTTATATAATATATCCTTAAAAATTAATCGACATGCAATTTGAAACTTTGAACCATCGCAATTTAAATTAATACCAGATATTTATGATATGTGTAAAGAAAAATTCAAGTTACTGGTTTTATCAAAGTTATCACTTTAACCAGTTTGTTAAGTATTTGTAAAAATAGTTAAGGGTAATCAAACTTTTTTATGCTCACAGGTTGACAACACTGTTTATTTTGCATAGAAAATTAATGGTATTGAGTAAGCTGAATTAGAAATAATTTTTATAAATAAAGGGGTAGACTATATGGCACAACTTATTGCAGATCGACGGGATGTTGATTTTGTTTTGCATGAACAGATCGGAATGGTTGAACATGAATTGTTTGAAGAATTCAACAAAAAAACAATAGACCTGATTGTTTCTGAAGCAAGGAACCTATCCTTAAAAGAAATCCTTCCTACGTTTAAGGAGGGGGATGAAATCGGGTGCACACTTGAGAATGGAAAGGTTACAGTTCCTGAATCTTTTAAACGAGCCTGGGATATATATTGTGAAGGTGAGTGGCTGGCCATGTGTGATGATCCCGAAGTTGGCGGTCAGGGAATGCCAAAACTCATAGGGTGTGCAGCTTTAGAATACATGGTGGGAGCCAACTCAGCCTTTATGCTTTACTATGGTATGACACATGGTGCAGCAAAGCTGGTAGAAGCCTTTGGTGATGAAGAGCAAAAAAAGCTTTACATGAAAAAGATGTTTGCCGGTACCTGGGGCGGCACCATGCTGTTGACTGAACCTGAGGCAGGTTCTGATGTTGGGGCACTTACAACCAGTGCTACAAAGAACGAAGACGGGACCTATTCTATCCAGGGCTCAAAAATCTTTATCTCTGCCGGAGATCATGATCTGTGCGACAATATCATTCACCCGGTATTGGCAAGAATTGAAGGTGCGCCTGCAGGGACCAAGGGTATTTCCTTATTCCTGGTTCCCAAATATCATGTAAACGACGACGGCAGTTTGGGTGAATTCAATAATGTCGTTTGTACGGGACTTGAGCATAAAATGGGAATTCATGGGAATGCGACAGCATCACTTTCTCTTGGTGAAAAAGGAGAATGTATTGGCACCCTTTTGGGAGTTGAAAACAAAGGAATGCCTGAAATGTTCAAAATGATGAATGAAGCCCGTGCATTTGTTGGGATGCAGGGATTTGCGGTGGCTTCTGCTTCTTACATGTACGCACTTGACTATGCCAGAAACAGAGTTCAGGGAAGACATCTTCTGGCAGGAAAAGATCCATCAGCTAAAGATGTCACCATTATTCAGCACCCAGATGTCAAACGCCAACTTCTGAACATGAAAGTATACACAGAAGGCATGCGGTCTTTAATTTATTATTATGGCAAATGCTCTGATATTGTCCATACGACTGATGATGAACAACTTAAAGCTGAAACCAGTGCATTAATTGAAGTCTTAACCCCTATTGTAAAAGGGTACATCACAGATAAATCTCTTGAGATCTGCTCACATGGTATTCAGGTCTATGGTGGCTATGGCTATGTCAGTGAATTCCCTGTTGAACAATTGATGAGGGATTCACGGATTTTCATGATCTATGAAGGTACCAATGGCATCCAGGCCATGGACCTTATTGGCAGAAAACTCAGCATGAATAACGGTGCAAGTTTCAATTACTTTATTGCACAAATCAAAAAAACAATTGATGAAGCAAAAGGCGTTACCGGAATTGAAGCATTGGTTGAAAAAGTTACCCACGCTGTATCAAGACTTGAGTCCCTAGCCCTTGAAATCGGCCAAAGAGCCCGGTCTGAAAAAGCGCTGAATGCCTATGCGTTTGCTCACCCCTTTCTTGAAGTAACCGGAGATGTTACTTTTGCATGGATGCACTTGTGGCGGGCATCTGTTGCGGCACCCAAGCTTGCTAAAAAAGTGGGCAGCCTTGAAAAAGAAGCTGTTGCTGCAAAAGCGGGTAAAAACAAAGATGCGGCGTATTACGCAGGCCAAATTGAATCGGCCAAATTTTTTATTAATACGCTTCTACCTTCAGCCTATGGTAAGATGGATGCCATCCTTGAAGGTGACTCCAGTGTGGAAGATATTCTGGATGTCTCTTTTGGATCAAAATAAAGAGACCTTTGAACACTGTTCGATTTTGTTTTAGTGCAAGGAAGATTGAAATTAAACCTGCGGGCTCGAAGAGGAGCAAACGCTCACATATATTGAATATTTTGAGGATTATCATTTTAATATTCTGTAGCAATTAGGCAAAAGGGGACATTATTCAAAGGTCTTATAAAGCCCTTGGTAAAATAACCTGATGGGAGAGAAATCATGTTTGATTATCTGAAAAAAAGTCTGCTAACAGGTATTGGACTGGCATTAAGATCTAAAGATGAAATTGAGACTCTGGCAAAAGAATTTGCTGAGAAATCCAAAATGAGTCAGGATGAAACCAAAGAATTTTTAAAAGATTGTCAGCTAAAGTATGAAGATGCAAGAGCCGGATTTGATAAAAAAATCGAAGGCACCATAGAAAAAATTCTATTAAAGCTGGATCTACCATCAAAATCAGATATTAAAGCACTCAATGATAGGATTGATGATCTTGTAGAAAAATTGTCTGATGAGAAGTAACCGATATAATCATAATGATGTTATCTATAAGAAAATAGTATTTAATCACTATATAAGCCATCTAAAAATAAGATTTTATTTCAAGTTCAAGGACGGTGATTAATCCAAGCTGAGGAATATAAACAATATTGCAAGGATTAAATTTTAAGCCGGACATCAAAACTGGAGAAAAAGATACTTTTTAGATGGCTTTTATCTGTCGCCGGAATAAGGATACCAGTCCGAGTTTCTCAGCCGATCCACCTTTAAGATGACAATCTCATAAGTACCTGTATTAAAAACAATTTTTCTACCGAGTTCCCCACCGGTATCTTCTGAAACAACTTTAATTTTCCGACCTGCTAATATCTGTTTAGCTGTCCTTAAATTGTCACGGCCGACATCTCGTTTTGAATATTTTGAATTAAAGGCGCCGCCAAACAATTGAGCTTCCAAATTAGATTTGTTTGATCCATTGGCTGTCATCATTCTTATTAATGTCAAAACAGCTACATTGCCATATCGTGCGGTTGTTTTTTCACTGCTTTCAACATAGGGTAAAAGGAAATGGTTCATTCCACCTGTTTTGAGTGATCTATCATACAAGCTAACTGCCACAGATGAACCGAGGACTGTTGATATTGTGGTGGGTCTATCCGGCAGGTATATGTACCCAGGTTTTAAAAAATAATCTTGTGCTACAGGTTTTTCTGAAGTTTGTGTCATAATAATTTTTAGAATCTTCTTTTTTTTAACATCTGTTTTATCTTATTCCGGCGTTCATATCAAGTTAAGATTCACTACAATATTTGTTTGATTTTTTTAAAGAAGGTCATCGGGGAAGAGATTAATTCCCAGATTCTTTAACCCGGATATTTCATGACAATATTACCAATATATTACTATATTGTACTATTAATAATGAGTTATGGTTTTAATTCAATCATTTTTAGAAGATGTCACCCTTCGGAAAAATTGATTTTATTTCATCTGCTGCATTACAGGCCACTCGCAGTAGAGGATGACGACTTCACGCCCTCTGCCGTACTCCTTTATGCCTTTCAGGAGAAAGCAACATATTTACGTGTGACCTTCAGGTTATGAAATATCCGGGTTAACCTTGCCAAGTTTAAGAGCTTATGCTAATAGTGAATCTCTATTGCCAAAGCAAATTTTTAAGCAGGTTTAATACCAAAGCATCTAAACAAAAGAGGTATTAATGGAGCGCAATCCTTGTATTCGAATTGGGCATCTAAAAATTGTTGACCATCTTGTTCTCGGTATTGCAGATCTTCAACTTAAAAATAAAAAATTGAACCTTACCCATTCGAGCCTCGAAACGATTAATATGAATTCATGGAATCAAGTCTGTGACGATCTCACAGACGGGAGTATCACCGGTGCATTTATCACAGCGCCAATGGCCATGGATCTTTTCGCTGCAGGTCTGGATATAAAGATATTAATGTTTACCCACAGGTCAGGTAGTGTAATTATAAAAAACGATGCCTTAAATATTAACAATGTTTCTGATTTCAAAGGTAAAACTGTTCTTGTTCCGGCAGAACGCTCTATTCAAACCATGCTCCTTCACAGGTTATTATCTTCTGCCGGACTTAATCTTGGTGCGCATGACGACATCAATGCAGACGTAACATATGAGATTGTCAGCCCCTTTCTTATGACTGAAATGTTAATGAATGATAATGACGAAGACATTGCAGGAATTGCTGTTGAAGACCCCATTGGTACCGAAGCTGTTCATAAAGGCGTTGCAAAAGAAGTCTGTACATCCGGAAGCCTTTGGAAAGACCATCCCTGTTGTGTTTTTGTCTTAAGTACATCCTTTCTGGAAAAATATCCTGAAGCTGTGGGCGAACTTGTCTCTTTATTTGCTCAGACGGGACAACTTCTTGAAGAATCAAAGGGAGATGAACTCCTTTTAATGGTGCAAGAATTTCTTGGTCAAAAAAAAGAAGTGATTCGCCATGTTCTTCTTGAAACAGATATATGTTTTGATCCTTCCTTATGGGTTCCGGATATTGAAGCCTTGAATCTTATTCAAGACTATTTGTGTGATTCAATGGGTATTTTAAAAAATAAAATCGACATAAATAATCTTGTAGACAATTCATTTATTATAAACGCTTAGTTGGAAAGCAAACTTTGAAAATTAGAATTGAAAAAGTTACCAAAGTTTATCAAACATCGGAAAAAACCGATTATACTGTTATAAAGGATATCACTTTCTCAATCAATGAAGGTGACTTTGTTATTATACTTGGTGAATCCGGTTGTGGGAAGACAACTCTTTTAAACATGCTGGCAGGATTAGAGATGCCAACATCAGGAAAAATTTATATTGATGATAATGAAATAAAGGGCATACACCCTTCTCGTTCAATGCTTTTTCAGCAACCCACTCTGATTCCCTGGTTAAATGTTAAAGAGAATGTGGCGTATGGGTGCAAATTGAGAGGCGATACAGAAAAGCTCGATTACAGGGTGAATCAATTCCTTGAAATTATGGGGATTGCTGGGTTTGCAAATGCAAAGCCCAATCAATTATCCCTTGGCATGGCACAAAGAGCGTGCCTTGCCAGAGCGTTGGTCGGACTACCAGATGCATTATTATTAGATGAGCCCTTTGCATCTTTAGATACATTTACCCAGGCCCATATCCAGGAAGAATTGGTAAACCTATGGCTTTCTGAACAATTTACTGCCGTATTTGTAACTCATGATATTGATGAAGCCATCCGAATGGGAAATAAAATCATTCTTCTGGCTGGTGAACCAGCCAATATAAAAGACATTTTTGAAATCAATGAGGACTATCCAAGAGACCGAAACAATCCTAGGTTTAAGGAAATCCGTACAGAGATTTTAAAAAGATTTAAAAATTCATACCTTGCGAAAAGGAGTCTTTTATGAAGAATTATTGCAAAAAAACAAGACGACAATTTTTAAAGACTGCTGCTGCTGCGTGCTCAGGCCTGTTTCTTCCTGGTGCTGTTAATGCCTTTTCAAAAGGAGAAACCATACGGCTGGGATACCTTCCTATTACAGACGCCACGCCATTGCTTGTCGCCCATGGGCTTGGATATTTTTCAGAAGAAGGACTTGCTGTTGATAGACCGGTTATGGTAAGATCATGGAAAATTTTGATTGAATCATTCTTGGCTGGCAAATTTAATTTAACACATATGCTTTTCCCAATTCCAGTATGGATGCGGTTTAAAACAAAAGTCCCGGTAAAAGTTCTTGGCTGGAATCATACCAACGGGAGTGCGGTTACAGTAAGGGGAGATTCAGATATTTACAGTTTTAAACAATTAGGCGGCAGAAAGGTTGCAGTCCCCTCCTGGTATTCCATGCATAACCTGATCTTACAGATGGGTCTTACATCACAGGGATTAAAACCGGTGATAAAACCCCAGTCAGCAAGGCTTGCAAAAGATGAGGTCAATTTGTTTCTACTTCCTCCGCCGGATATGCCGACAGCCCTTTTAGGAAAAAAAATTGATGGGTATATTGTTGCAGACCCTTTTAATGCTTTAGCCGAAATTAAATTTAATGCAAGAATCATGAGATTTTCCGGCGATATCTGGAAAAATCATCCCTGTTGCGTCATTGTCTCCAATGAAAAGCTTATTAAAAATAATTCTTTATTAGTTCAAAAGGCTATGAATGCAATTGTTAGAGCACAGGATTGGTGTATTAACAATCCCAATGAGACAGCTCACCTATTAAGCCGAGACGGTGAAGGATATCTGCCCTTTCCAAAAAATGTTATAAATAAAGTCTTTGAAAATCCAAAAAAAGATCAGCTTGTCCATCCAGACTGGGATGTAGGAAGAATTGGATTTCAACCTTTTCCTTTTCCTTCGGCAACACGATTTATTATTGACCAGATGAAACAAACGCTTATGGGGGGAGACGCACATTTTCTAAAAAGCCTGGATACCCCAATCGCTGCAGACGATCTTGTAGAAAATAAATTTGTTACGAAAGCCATGGATGAAATGGGTGGCATTAACCGGTTTTGCAATGGTAATCTGACCAAACCGTACACAAGGGAAGAAGTCGTTGAAATCAATTAATCAATTTATTTATCGTGATCCTAAGCAGGTCGGACTGTATGCTATTTTTGGCAACCGAGATTTTGGTTGGAAATATGAGTTGATAGGGCTTTTGGTTTTCACAGGCTTTTGGATGGCAGCAGCGCAATTTATTTTTACAAGACCACAATTTGAACAATTCAATGGGTTTTTGCCCGGTCCAACTTTTAAAGCCCTTTATGCCGTTGCTCAAGAAAGTAAATTCTGGATTTCAGTATTCGCAAGTTTAGGAAGAATTCTTATCGGCATATCACTGGCTGCATTAGTTGGGGTGCCCCTAGGAATTTTGATCGGTTTTTACCCTAGACTCAGAGGCCTTTCATATTCTTCTATTCAGTTTGTCAGAATGATTAGCCCACTGTCCTGGATGCCCATTGCATTGCTTTTATTTGCAAGTTTTGAGACTGCTGTTTATTTTTTGATTGTAATGGCGACAATTTGCCCTATAATACTAAATACAACGATTGGTGTACTAAATATTAATCCCCAATGGATAAAAATGGCTTTAAACCAAGGGGCGACGAATGTTCAACTAATCAGAACAATTGTCATTCCAGCATCTGTCCCGAATATAATGACAAGCCTGAGGTTGGCTTTAGGTATTGCATGGATTGTGCTGGTACCTGCTGAATTCATAGGCGTTTCCAGTGGCCTTGGATACTTAATTAATGATGCCAGGGATACAATGGAATATGACAAACTGATGGCTATGGTTATCGCCATCGGAATTCTAGGGTTTACCCTGGATAGAATTATTCAAAGGTTGCAACATAACCTGAGTTGGTCATGGAATGAATAACTATTAAAAATAAAACATACATGTTTATACACAAACTTTAAGGAGTTTTTAAATGGCTGTAGATCCAAACATAAAAATTGTTGTGGCAGATGATTCAGGAACGATGCGCATCATGTTCAAACAGATTTTAAACAAGGCTGGGTTTGGAAACCTTGTGATGGCTGTCAATGGTTCTGACGGACTTGAAAAAGTAAAAGCAGAAAAGCCTGATCTTGTTGTGAGTGACTGGAATATGCCGAAAATGGACGGGCTTGAATTCTTAAAAGCGCTCAGGGAGATAGACGAATTCAAGGATCTGCCTTTTATTATGGCCACCGCACAATCTGATAAAGGTCAGCAGATTACCATCATGGAAGCTGGCGCGAGTGGGCATGTGCCCAAACCATTTGATGAAAAACAAATCGGTCGTGCCATCGAAAAAGCCTTTGGCGAATCAGATGATGAATCCCCCAAACAAAAGCAGCGAAATGTAATGGGTGGAAAGGTTGAAATTAATGTGGCTCATCTTTCAATTACCGATCATCTTGCTTTAGGTGCACTCAAGCACAGGATTGAACAAGGGGATGTTGAACCTGAATATTTTGATTTAAGCACAAGCCTCAAGGCAGGTTGGAACCCGATCCAGGAAGGGCTTGAAAATGGAGAACTCGACTGTGCGTTTGTTTTGGCACCCATTGCCATGGATCTTTTTGCCTATGATTCTCCGATAAAACTTGTTTTATTTGCTCATAAAAATGGGAGCACTTTTATACGATCAAGGCATTATGATCCTAGATTTAATTCCCTGCAAAGTTTTTATAAGTATAAAGTGGTGGATATCCCCCACAAAATGTCTGTCCATCATATGCTGGCACACCAATTCTTAAAAGAGTTAGGCCTTAAGCCTGGCGTTCCTGGTAAAAAGGCTATCAATGTTCGCTTCGAAGTTGTACCTCCCATCAAAATGCCTGGTATCATGAAAGAAAATGAGGATGTTGCAGGATTTATGGTCGCTGAACCTGTAGCGACTAAAGCCATCGCTACAGAGATAGGCAACCTGGAATTTTACTCTGCCACCCGGTGGGAAAACCATCCCTGTTGTATTGTCGCCATGCAGGAAGATTTTATCCAGCAATATCCTGAAGCCGCCCAGGAGTTTGTCTCATTGCTGGTAGATACAGGAGAATATATTGAAAATGATAAAGTTCGGGCCGCACAAATTGCGGTAAACTTTTTGGACCCAGAAAAAAAGATGGGATTAAACCCTGACGTCATACAAAATGTATTCTCCCAACCACTGGCAATCAGATGGGATGGCCTCTATCCTGCAGCTGAAGATCTAGATAAAATACAAAAATATATGCATGATGTCATGGAAATCGGTAAAATTATTGATCTTGATAAATTTATTGAAAATAGCTTTGCAGATAAAGCATACCGATAATTTTTAAAGGGGGGTTTTCAATGAAAATCACTGACCCGGATGTTATAAAAAACAGTGAAAAAGATCTAATTGAAGCAGTAAAAGAGGATCTTGATCTGGATGTTATAAAGCAAATCCTTGAAAAAAGAATGAGCCAAACAGCACTTTCCTCTAAAGGTGGTGAAATCGTTGTTCATAATAATGAAATTGCCTTTAGACTTGATTTTGATTTGAATTTGAGCGGAAGCCTCATGTTCGATAGAGAAGGCTCTTACATCCCAGAAGGTGATAACAATGGGGGGGGTAATGAATTTGATGATGCTGATAACCTTGAAGAAATTGAGGATGCGCAAGGAATAGAGGATGAAAATAATTTTGTATCTGAAAATTTAGATCTCGATGATACAGATACTGCTGAGCTGGAGGAAGAAGAACTGGACATAACGCTTCCTGATTATAGTGAAGACAACGAACCAGACCAAGAGACCGAAGCGCTAAATGAAAAAGACGAAATTAATATTGATGAGGCGCTTCCTGAAACGAATGATAGTGAAATGGCAACTGATGATTTTGATCCTCTCGACAATGAGTCTGACATTGGAGAAGATCCTGAATTTGATACCTTACCTGATCTGGAGGAAGAGTTAGAAGATAGTTTCGAAAGCAACTTAGAAGACATTGAAAATGAGATAGAAGAAGGTTCTGAGGATGAATTGTTAATGGACTTTGAAGATGAGTTAGAAGATAATTTAGAAACTGATATGGAAAGTGCGTCAGAGGCTGATTTAAAAGAAGATGCGCAGACTCAATCAGAAGAGGATGATCCTATTGAAGACGAAATTATGGATGAAGATATTAATGGAATCCTCAAAGAAAGTCGAGATTTCTGGGAACAAAAAAAATAATTCAGAAACGAGCCCCAGCTATTTACGAAGGAGGGTTTTGAGCCATGTCAATACCAGATAATAGCAATGATCCTGTTGATATTAAAGAGCTAAACGAAATCATGGCTGATGATATGGAGCTCATTCAGGAGTGTTTTTCAGAATTCATTCAAGACTGGCCGGGTGCATACGTTGAAATTAAAAGTGCCATCCTTGAAAAAAATGCTCAAAAGTTAAATGAATCTGCCCACAAATTGAAAGGGACACTAAAATATTTAGCAGCCGAACCAGCTGCAAATGCAGCATATTCCCTTGAAGCTGCCGGTAAGGAAAAGGATATGGCTGATATCGATAATAAACTTTTAAACTTGAAGGATAAATGCCAAAGCCTGATAGACTATATTAATAATTTTAATCAATAATTTTTTTTGCATTGGATAAAAACTAATGAAAAAATAAAGGCTATTCTTTCCCTTTTATCAGACACACTTTATATAACGGACAAATTTGGCAACACGGTTTTTTGGCATCACATATTTCCCTTCCAAAATAGATTAACTGTAAAGACAAATCACTCCAAGATGCCTTGGGTATCATCTCCATTAATTCGAATTCAACTTTAACAGGGTCCTGTTTGTCTGTAAGGCCAAGCCTTCGAGTAATTCTTAACACATGCGTATCAACAACAATTGTTTCATGGCCAAAGGCTGCTGATAGTACAACGTTAGCCGTTTTTCTGCCGACGCCTGGCAACGCCACTAGTTTATTAATATCTTCAGGCACGATTGCCTTATGGTCCCTTATTAAAGTCAGGGAGCAGGCTTTGATATTTTTGGCTTTATTATTATAAAAACCCGTAGAATAAATAATTCGTTTGATATCATTTAAAGGGGCTTTCCCTAAACTTTCAGGGTCTGGGTATTTTTTGAACAATTTCTTTGATACTTTATTTACCTGGTTATCGGTACACTGGGCAGACATAATTGTCGCGACAAGCAGTTGAAAAGGAGTTTCATGTTCAAGCTGGGTCTTGACAACCGGATATCTGTCTCTTAATGTTTTAAGGATAATTTTTATTTTTTGAACACTTAATCTCATAAAGCGGTTATATATGAAGATGAATAAAACCTCAAGACAAGTAAAAGGCCTCGGTCTATGTTCAGGAGGATTGGACAGTATCCTGTCCGCCTTATTACTAAAAGATCAGGGAATCAGTGTCTCTTGGATTTGTTTTGAGACCCCTTTCTTTTCATCTAAATCTGCAAAAAAAGCATCCAGTCAAACAGGTATTCCTCTAATAACTCTCGATATCACAGACGACTATATGAAAATGATGAAAAATCCAAAAGCGGGGTTTGGAAAAAATATGAATCCCTGCATGGACTGTCATGCACTGATGTTTTCCAAGGCAGGAGAAGTCCTTGAAAATAAAGGATTTCATTTTCTTTTCAGTGGGGAAGTTTTGGGGCAAAGGCCCAAATCTCAAAATAAAAATTCATTACGGTATGTGGAAAAAAATTCAGGATTTGATGGGCATATTTTAAGGCCATTGTGTGCAAAATTACTCGCCGAAACCCCGATTGAACAAAACGGTCTGGTTGACAGGGATAAGTTGATGAATATTTCAGGCAGATCAAGAAAAATTCAAATGCAGATGGCTAAAGATTTTGGGGTTAAAGAATACCCGTCGCCTGCTGGTGGGTGTCTATTAACAGATAAAAATTTTTCTACCCGGCTAAAAGATCTGATGGATGTTCAAAAAATATTTGATAAAAAGGAATTGAATTTACTAAAATATGGGCGGCATTTCAGGCTGGACTCAAAAACAAAAGTGATTGTAGGGCGATCAAAAAATGATAACAAACACCTGCGTAAATTTTTTGATAACACCAAAGATATTTTATTAATGCATGATAGCATGCCCGGACCCGATGTCGTCCTTACCGGGAACTTTAGCAAAGAAAACATTCAAACAGCTGCCATGATCTGCGCAGGCTACACAAAATCAAAACCAGGGGATTCTGCAGATATAAGAATCAATCAAAAAGAATCCAAAAATGTCGTTACGGTTGAAACGATCAACGCATTAGAATTTAAAACATTCATGATATAGATTGCTTAGCTTTTTAATTGAAGGATAAATTTAGAACCTGAGCCTTTATCAGACTCAATACGAATTGGCCCGCCATGGTTCATCTGTGCCAATAATATCTTTTGCTTTTATCCCAGATATTGTTTCAAAAGTTTGATTCCAATAAACTACTTTATGATTTTTGTCTAAAATAAAAGTGGGCGTTGGATTCCCGTTAACAATATTGGTAAGCAAATTTTCCGCAGATGCAAGTTTTTCAGAAGTGGTTTCAAGCGGATGTTTTGTTTGCTGATAAAGATCAATCTTTTTCTCTAACTTTATGATCTTTTGTTTTAACACCTCAATGGTTTCTTTTTCTTCCATGAATCTCCAACTGGTGAAACACTAAATAAAGAATTGTAAATCTTAAAGCATAAATAAAATATTAAGGAATTAATTTTGCTTTCAGTTGCCCACAGGCTGCCAAGATATCATCCCCTTTACTCTTTCTTGTCATCGCTGTAAGATTTCTATCAAGCAAAATTTGTAAAAAATCACTGATCTCTTTTTTTGACGGACATTTAAATATACTTTTATCATGTTCATTAAATGGAATCAAATTGACTTTTGATTTAATTGGTTTTAAAAGTTTCACAAGTTTAAAAGCATCCTGTTTTGTATCATTCACCCCTTTAATTAAAATATATTCAAAAGTGATCTTATTCCTTGGTTTCATGGTAAATGTCTGACAGGCTTCTAACAATTGTTTTAAAGGATATTTTTTATTAATCGGCATTAGAGAAGATCTTGTTTTATCGTCAGTTGCATTTAATGAGACCGCCAAATTCACATCGGTTTCAAGACCTAATTGTGTAATTTTCGGAATTATACCAGAGGTAGATACCGATACCCTTTTCGCTGAAAATTTTAGGCCATAATCACTATCTCTAATAATTTTTAGAGATTTAACAAGATTTTTGTAATTGGCCAGGGGCTCACCCATTCCCATAAATACAATATTAGACAGTTTTAATGGATCAATATCTTTTTGGCGTATATAAAACCTGGCATCTCTGACCTGTGCTATGATTTCAGAAATAGTTAAATTTCTAATAAAACCGCCTTGGGCTGTTAGACAAAACTTACAATTTTGAGCACACCCTACTTGTGATGATACACACAGTGTAAAATGATCTTTTTCAGGAATCAGGACCGATTCAATATGTTGCCCGTCTTCCAGCCGATACAGGAACTTTTCAGTTTTATCTTTAGATATCTGTCGGTCATCAACAATAAGACGTTTGATTAAAAGGTGATCTGCAAGTTCTTTACGTAAATCTTTTGAAAGATCGGTCATCTGATCAAAAGTATCTGCCTGTTTGATGTAAAGCCACTTGAATATTTGTCCGGCTCTAAATGGCCGAATGCCTTTATCATCAAGCCAAGTCCCGAGGTCTTCTCTTGTAAAATCTAGTATATTTTCCATAAATTTTTATCTCTTAAAAAATGATTATTTTCTTGACTTACCACGAAATATATACTAATTTCAATGATTTGATTTGATATTTTGAGGTTGGTCTCTTTATGTTTGAGAATTTGAGTGATAGACTTGATTCGGTCTTTAAAAAGCTAAAAGGTCACGGCACCCTGAATGAGAAGAACATCGAAGATGGTCTCAAACAGGTCAGAATGGCACTCTTAGAGGCTGATGTCAACTATAAGGTTGCAAAATCAGTCATCTCAGATATAAAAGAGCGGGCCTTGGGCCAGGAAGTAATGCAGAGCCTTACACCTGGTCAGCAGGTCATAAAAATTGTAAACGATGAATTTACCAGAATGATGGGGTCTGAGCATCAAGGACTGAATCTTGATGGAAAGGCTTTGGGTTCTGTTATGCTTATTGGACTGCAGGGCTCTGGTAAAACCACTACAGCAGGAAAACTGGCGCTGTATCTTCGCAAAGAGGGTAAAAAGCCGTTTCTGGTGCCAGTGGATGTTTACAGGCCGGCGGCAATTGATCAGTTAAAAAAGATTGGAAAACAATTAGACGTTCCTGTTTTTCAGTCGACAACTGATATGACGCCTTTAAAAATTTGTCAGGATGCACAATTGGCAGCCAGAGAACAAGGATGCGATACTCTGTTACTGGATACTGCAGGAAGACTTCATCTTGATGAAAAGTTAATGGCTGAACTTAAAGGTATTAAAAAGGCAATCAACCCATCAGAGATCCTTCTGGTGGCAGATGCCATGACCGGTCAAGACGCGGTGAACATTGCCGGATCATTTGATAAGGCGCTCGATCTTAACGGTATTGTACTGACAAAAATGGATGGTGATGCTCGCGGTGGTGCAGCGCTTTCCATAAAAGCGGTTACAGGCAAGCCGTTGAAGTTCGTTGGTGTCGGAGAAAAATCAACGGCTTTGGAGGCATTTCATCCAGACAGGATGGCTTCCAGAATCCTTGGTATGGGAGATACGCTTTCATTTATTGAAAAGGCACAGGAGGCGGTTGACCAAAAAGAAGCCAAAGCGCTTGAGAAAAAACTTAGAAAGAATGCCTTTACCCTTGAAGATTTTCGGAACCAGATGAAATCGGTCCAGAAAATGGGGTCCATTAAAGACCTTATCGGGATGCTGCCCGGGGTAAACAAAAAGCAGCTAAAAGGTTTAAATATAAGCGACAGGGAATTTGTTAGAGTTGAAGCAATTATCAATTCAATGACGCCAGGAGAAAGACGGGTACATACGATTATTAAAAGCTCAAGAAAAAAGAGAATTGCTAAAGGAAGCGGGACATCGGTTCAAGAAGTTAACAAACTTTTAAAAAGCTATTCCCAGTCTATGAAAATGATAAAAAAATTTAATAAAGGTGGCATGCGTTCATTAAAAAACATGTTGCCATTTTAAGGAGAAAAAAAAGAATATGGCCGTAAAAATTAGATTAACCAGAAAAGGAACAAAGAAAAAACCTTTTTACAGAATAGTGGCTGCTGATATTGAAAGCCCCAGAGATGGGAAGTTTTTGGAACTCTTGGGCACATATGATCCTATGGTTGAACCGAATGCTATTACATTAAAAGAAGACAGAATAAAGTATTGGCTGGGTGAAGGTGCTAAACTGTCAAACACTGTCCAAAGCATTTTAAAACAAAAGGGCGTAAGCCACGCTTGAAGCATAAATTATTTTCTATGCGACCCCAGTATTCTTAAACACCCCATTTAAAGGAAATGTAGTTATGAAAGAGCTGATAGAATACATTGCAAAAGCGCTAGTAGACAGCCCTGATGATGTTTATGTATCAGAGATTGTAGGAGATCAAACCTCTGTATTAGAGCTCAAGGTGGCAAAAGATGATCTGGGTAAGGTTATTGGGAAACAAGGAAGATCGGCACGCGCCATGAGAACTATTTTAAGTGCAGCATCCATCAAACTTAAAAAACGTACCGTTCTTGAAATTATAGAATAGATGATGAACAAAGCGACTTCGTTTACCATAGGTAAGGTAACCGGAGTTCATGGGCTTAATGGCAATCTTAAGGTCTGGTCTTTTGCAGAATCTTTTGAAACGTTTTGCTCCGGTAAAATTGTTCTTTTAAAAGCTGTGGAAGAGGCGGGTGGTAAAGAATATACCATTCAAAAAGCTTTACCCTATAAAAAAGGGATTCTGCTTACGCTTGAAGGGGTTGATAAGCGAGACCTTGCTGAGGATCTTATCGGTAAAGAAATCTTAATTGATAGGGACCAGGTACCAGAGCCAGAAGAAAACACCTGGTACTGGCAAGATTTATATGGGCTTGATGTGGTGGATCATTTAAAGGGTTTCCTTGGAAAAATTACAGATATTTTCCCAACAGGCGCAAATGATGTATTAGTTGTCACTCATGAAACCCGGGAAACACTTGTACCAATGCATAAACATTTTGTTGAATCCATTGATATGGATAAAAAAACTGTAATGACAACATTGCCTGAGGATTATTAATGGACTTTACGGTATTAAGCTTATTTCCAGAACTGATGGCTTCTTTTTTTGAGCATGGAATGATTTCAAGAGGCATTGAAAAAGAACTGATCGCCGGTCATTGTATAAACATCAGAGATTTTTCAACCGATCGCCATAACACGGTTGATGACCGACCGTATGGTGGTGGAAGCGGTATGGTAATGAAACCTGAGCCATTAAAAGCTGCCATTTTAAGTGCTAAAAAAAGAGCACCTGAATCACAGGTAATATTAATGACCCCCCAGGGGACGGCGTTCAATCAAAAAAAAGCATTTGAACTGGCTTCCAATAATGAGGGGCTTATTTTTGTCTGCGGCAGGTATGAAGGGATTGATGAACGGATATATACCACGCTGGTTGATGAAGAAATCTCCATTGGTGATTATGTCATGACAGGAGGAGAGCTTGCAGCGATGGTCATTATTGATTCTGTTGCCAGACTCATTCCGGGCGTGCTTGGAAGTTGTGAATCTTCAAAATCGGATTCATTTGTTGATGACCGGCTTGAATATGCACAATACACAAGACCTGAGGCGTTTGAAAATTCAAAAGTCCCAGACGTCTTATTATCCGGGAATCATGAGAAGATACGGTTGTGGAGAGAAAAATCTTCTCTTCAACGCACATTTTTAAAACGACCGGATCTTTTTGAAAAGACTGTGCTCAGCGCAGAAGAAAAAACGATTTTAATGCAATGGTGTCAGGAGATAGAAGCCCTTGTTAGAGCGTAATCTTTATGTGGCATTGATCCATTACCCGGTGATGAACAAAAATGATCAACCGATTGGATCTGCCCTGACAACCATTGACTTGCATGATATTGCAAGAGCATCTATCACTTTTGGTGTTAAAGGGTTTTATGTGGTAACCCCTTACAAAGATCAGGCAACACTTGCCACGCAAGTGATCGACCATTGGACAAAAGGGGTGGGCGGCAAGCTCAACCCTGACAGAAAAAATGCTCTTGAACTCATTCGGGTAGCCGAAACCTTTGAGGATGCGGTTAACGAGATGAAAAAAGAAAGAAATGAACCCGTTGTGACCATTGCAACAAGTGCAAAAAAAGCAATCGGTTCAATAACAACAAAGGAATTAAGGCTAAAACTTGAGAATAAAGCATCCCATGTCCTTGTTTTTGGAACGGCATGGGGACTGGCAGATGAATTGATCGATACATGTGATTTTATTTTAGACCCGATTTTGGGAAACACTGATTACAATCACCTTTCTGTCAGATCTGCTGCATCAATATATTTAGACAGGATTATAAATGACAGATAAGATAAAATTTTTATCTAGCAAAAGGGAAGGATTTTAGGAGGAACAAATGAGCAATTTAATCGAAAAAATAGAAAAAGAGCAATTACGTCTTGATATCCCTGAATTTGATTCAGGCGATACTGTAAAAGTCCATGTAAAAATTAGGGAAGGTGAAAAAGAGCGTATCCAGGTATTTCAGGGTGTTGTGATTAAAAAGACCAAAGGATTTTCAAGTGCCCGTTTTACTGTAAGAAAAATTTCCGGTGGTGTTGGTGTTGAAAGAATATTCCCCCTTTATTCCCCTGTTTTAGATAAAATTGAAGTGGTTACAAGGGGTCGTGTTAGAAGATCTAAGCTGTACTATCTTAGAAATCTGCGTGGTAAAGCCGCTAGAATTAAAGAAAAAAGATTTGCATAAAGGACCTTAAAGGTTTAGCTGATGTGGCAATTCGAACACAAGGCAAAGGCCCAGGGGTATACAAATATAGCAGGTGTTGATGAGGCCGGCAGGGGACCCCTTGCCGGCCCTGTCGTGTCTGCTGCTGTCATTTTACCGGATAATTTTTCCTGTGAAGGAATTAATGATTCTAAAAAATTATCTGAAAAAAAAAGGCAGGCTCTTTTTCCCATCATTAAAGAACATGCACTGGCTGTCGCAACCGGTATATGCTCTCACAAAGAAATTGATCAAATCAACATTCTTCAGGCATCTTTGCTTTCCATGAAGCGAGCGGTTGAAAACCTTTCAACGCCGCCCGAATTCATTTTGCCGGACTATCTTCTTATTGATGGCAAATTCACTCTAAATATGGATCTTGACCAGAATGCCATTATAAAAGGGGATTCAAGAAGCATCTCTATTGCTTCGGCTTCCATTATTGCCAAAGTAACCAGAGATAAAATCATGAAAGATCTTCATGAAACCTATCCTGAATATAATTTTATTCAACATAAAGGATATCCCACCAAAGCCCATAAAGAAGCCATATTAAAACATGGTCCCTGCCCTATTCACAGAACAACTTTTAAAGGGGTAAAAGAGGTCATTCATGCCGGATGACCGAAATGCATTAGGGCACCAAGGTGAAAAATTAGCACTATCTTATCTTCAAACCCATGGATTCAGTATTATAGAGACCAATTATCGAACAAAGCCTGCCGAAATTGATATTATTGCCAAAGACAATGATTTCATCTGTTTTATTGAAGTAAAAACCAGGGCAAGCCTTAAAAAAGGCCTTCCAAAAGAATCGGTCACCTATTCAAAACAAAAAAAAATCATCATAGGTGCCACCTATTATCTTAAAAAGACAAACCAGATGAATTCAAAAGTTCGATTTGATGTGGTTGAAGTTTTTAAAAAAAAGGATACATTTGATATCAACTTAATTAGAAATGCATTTCAAAGCCAATAAAATCAGGTACGGTTAAAATGGATGACAAAACAACATTTGGAACATTGTATATCGTTGCCACTCCGATCGGAAATCTGGAAGATATTACGTTTAGAGCCATAAACATACTAAAACAAGTGGATATTATTGCAGCCGAAGATACGCGCCATTCAAGAAAACTGCTTTCCCATTACAATATCGACACAAAACTTATTTCCTGTCATGAGCACAATGAGATAAAAAAGATCCCCCAACTGATCACTGAGCTAAAAAAAGGAAAAAGCATTGCTCTAATATCTGATGCCGGCACACCATCCATTTCAGATCCTGGCTATAAGCTTGTCAGGACAGTTTCAAAAGAGCACATTAAGGTCATCCCCATACCTGGATGCAACGCTGCTATTGCCGGCTTAAGCGTATCAGGCCTTCCAACCGATTCTTTTTTATTTATTGGTTTCATGCCTAAAAAAAAGCAAAAACTCAAACAGAATCTTAAAAACTTAAAAATTCAAAAAGAGACCCTTATCTTTTATGAGTCTCCCAGAAGAATTAAAAGTCTTGTTAAAAATTTAACTACCATATTTGGGGATCGACAAGCCTGCCTTGCCAGAGAAATCACCAAACTTCATGAAGAATACATCAGGGGGTCCTTAACTCATATCCTTAAAAAACTTGAAGAAAAAGAAAGTATTAAAGGCGAATGCTCTTTATTTGTTCAAGGTGACACTCAAGAAAAAAAAATAGATGAGGAAGAATTGAAAACTATTATCCTGGAACAAATATCCACCACCAATCTTGGGACATCTGGTTTAGCAAAAGAAATTTCAAAAGGGTTTAATTTACCACGAAAACAAATCTATGAGATGATACTTAAATTAACTATTTAGACAAAATAAATCATTGTCCAAAAATCTTCTTCTTTTTATAACCTTTTTCACCCATTTTTATAACTTTTTTTTCACAACTATTCTCTGAGAATTATCTATTTTTCCTCTTCTTTTATTTAACCCACTTTAATCATAGAATTTTTTAATAAAATAAAATTTTGGTATTAATTTTGCTTGTTAATTTACTATTATCACGCAATTTAAAGGATATTAACGATGAAAAATTTTTATATAGCTCTGACAGTTTCGGTACTAATGATCTTTGGGTTTTTAGGGACTTCTTATTCTTACTCTGGTTCATATATGTTCACAATGAATGGTAATGAATCCAATACTGACGAGGTTATAATTGAGACGGCAATTAATGATTGGTTTCTCGACAATAATATCAGTCATGACGCTGTCGATCTTGACTTCTATTCTAAAGTAGATGCTCCTGATTCTACAAACGACGGTTTGAATGTGACATACGATGTTGGCAACCTTTCTGGGACATGGTCTACGGCCAATGATGATTTAATAGAATTCTACTCAGTCAAGGCAGCAAACGAGTTTGCTTTTTATTGGATAGAAGGCGGAGCCATTTCAGGAGATTGGAGTACAGAACATCTTTTAAATAACGGTGGCAATACCCCTGAAATCTCTCATTTGTCTACATGGAATCAAATTGATGGTCAAGTTCCCAACTCACCAGTCCCGGAACCTGCAACAATGGTTCTTTTTGGAATCGGTTTAATCGGACTTGCTGGGATTGGAAGGAAAAAACAAGCAACAAAATAATTTAAAATACTTACATTTTTAAAGGCGGGATGACAATTCA
>JAAEKY010000463.1 GCA_024227235.1 Desulfobacteraceae bacterium
CATGGCTAACAAATCTTTTCTCAACAAAGGTTTAGAAAGATAATCATCCATTCCTGCCTCAAGGCAGAGGTTTTTGTACCCTGCCATAACATGTGCAGTCATGGCAATTATCGGAATCCTGTCAAAATTCAGTTTGGTTTTTTCCACATTATTTTTTTTGAGTTCTGTTTCTATATCACGAATGGCATGCGTTGCATCAAAGCCTCCCATAACCGGCATCTGGATATCCATTAAGATAATATCATAATGATTCTTTTTATAGGCATTCACTGCTTCCTGGCCGTTTTCAGCAAGATCCACCTTAAAACCTGCTTCAGTCAGGTAGGATAAAGCCACCTGCTGATTGGTCGGGTAATCCTCTACCAAGAGGATTTTGAACCCTCTTCTTGACTCCTCGGCAATACTGTGCCTGGTAACAAGCTTTGGGAGGGTATCTGCTATAGAAAGACCTAAAACGGATACAATTGCCTTTTGCAAATCATCCCGTTTTATCGGTTTGGTTAAGTACCCGTCAATCCCTATATCCCGGCAACTCTTTCCGTCTCCAATCCTGCCGGCAGAAGTGATGACGATAATCGGTATCGCTTTTAAATCATCAATGGCCGCCCTGATTTTCCGGGCCAGATCAAAACCGCTCATACCCGGCATCTGAAAATCAGTCAAAATCAGGTTAAACGGTTCTTCCGATAAAACAGACTGGTTGAGAATAGTTAAGGCCTCATTTCCATTAAATGCCTCCACAGGCAGGCATCCCCAGGAACTGAGATACTCTGTCTGGACAAATCGATTGGTCTTATTGTCATCCACCACTAGGACTCTTATATCTTTAAAATCAATCTTTTTTGCTGTCGGTACTGCACGGCGTTTTTTCTGCTTTTTAAAAACAACTGTAAACCAGAAGGTGCTGCCTTTACCTTCAATGCTTTCCACGCCGAGTTCCCCGCCCATTTTTTCTACAAGTTGTTTTGAGATGGAAAGCCCTAAACCTGTGCCACCAAATTTTCTGGTTGTGGACGTGTCTGCCTGGGCAAAAGGAGAAAAGAGCTCATCAATACGGTGTTTTGGAATGCCGATTCCTGTGTCAGATATTTTGACTTTCAGCAGAACATCTTGGTCTGTTTCTTTTTTGGATTCAACAACAATAGAAACTTCACCTTTGGATGTAAATTTAATTGCGTTTCCGACAATATTGAGGATAATCTGTCTCAGACGACCTGGATCCCCTATTAAATCGCAGGGTAAATCAGGGGAGACAAAATTGGTTAATTCTAAATTTTTCTCATCCGCTTTTATTGCCAGAATATCAACAGCATATTCCAAGGTGGCTCTCAAATTAAAATTAATTTTCTCAAATTCAACTTTCCCCGCCTCAATTTTAGAAAAATCAAGGATATCATTTATCACTGAGAGCAAAGCCTCACCACTGGATTGAACGGTTTGAGCATACTGACGCTGCTTGCTTGATAAATTTGTATTCAAAAGCAGATCCGTCATGCCAATAACCCCGCCCATGGGCGTACGAATTTCATGGCTCATGTTCGCAAGAAACTCGCTTTTTGCAATGGAGGCTGCTTTGGATTGTTCGGCAAGATTATTGGCCTTTTTAATAGTTTGTTTAAGCTGTTTATTTGATTCCGATAATTCAGCGGTACGGTCATTTACCTTTGATTCCATTTCAGCATACGCTTTCTGTAATGCGCCTTCAGCCTGTTTTTTGGCAACATAATTTGAAACAATGTTCATCATCTCATGGGCGGTTTTTCTCATCTCTTCATTCATCGGCGGCATGTGCTTTTTGTTTTTGCATACGTCAAAGGTAAACCACCCTTTCAGTTTGCCCTGTTCCTTGTAAGGCAGTACCGACGTATATTCAAGATTCTCCTTCTTTGCAAGGGCCCATATTATGGGTTTCGCGACATGTCTAAATGCTTTCGGAATCATTTCAAGTGCGGTTTCAGGAGTAAGCTTGAAAAACTCCTTGTCAATAAAATGTTTAACCAGTGATGCGGGAAATCTTGAACCAATTGTGGGCGTAGCATTTTCATCACACCATTCCATGGTACATATCATATCCATTTTTTCCGGATCTGTTCCTTTAAACTCGCAGTAACACGCTCTGCTCACTTGGAATGCCGGGCCGATTTTGTTCAGAAGTTTTTGTGTCAATTCGGGTATTCCCAGAGATGTATTCGTGGCAATTTCCCATATTTCTGCTCTCAGAGTGTTGAATTTGTTCTGTTCAGCAAGTATGGCTTCAGCTTTTTCTTTTTCCTGAATGATAGTATCAAAATCATGTTTCACAAGTGTTAAGGAATCAAAAAGAGGCCGAAACGGATGTGAGTCGATAACCGGGTTCTCCTGTGTGGTTATACCTTTATGGTCCCAGTTGATCTCGCCCATAAACTGAAGAAGATTATCGATGGATTTGCTTACCTCACTCTCTGAAAGGTTTTGCTTTGCTATCTTGATGTCTATTTCTCTATCACCCGTCGTGCGGCTTTTCACCTTTTCTTTTTCAATAATAGCAATAGCGTCTTCAATATTTTTTGCTACAACAAGGCGTGTTGGGAAGAATTGTTTACCTATGCTTATCACTGTTTGCATGAATTTGTTTAATCCGAATAGCACAGACAATTTGCAGGGGTACATTTTATGTGATTTTTTGAATGCTTTAAGGAACGTCTTCCTTGCCTTCCAGCTGCCACCTTTTACTGCACTCCAATCGGCTATTTGATAATGATAACCCTTTTTGGACAACCCTGATTGGTTGATTGCCCTGTGGTAGACCTTGAAAAGATTTTCCACGTGATGTTCATGGAGATTTCCTTGTGCTTTGTGAAAAAGTATATCGTCGCTCATAAGCCGATACCTGCATGAAAGGCTGTCCAATTCAAAGGTCCAATCCTCTTCAGCAGGCTTTTTATCCTCAACATCATCAGCATTTTGTTTGTGAACTTTTGTGCTCCTGGATTCAGGGCTGTATTTTTTCACCGTTATCCATTTCTCCGCACACATAATAGCTGCGTTGTAGTCTTCGATTATCTCTACAGGAATTCCTGGCTTGTTAATACGCAAACTGATTTTTATCATGATTTTGAACAGAGGATTTAAACCCAAAAATATCAGGCCTTTGATCCTTTCGTTCTTTTCATGGTTTTTAAGATATTTAATATAGCGTTTTTTGGAATTAAAGGCTGCTCCTGTGTGCTCTGAATAATCTTCAATAAGAATAAACTGCCGATCATCAGGCATAAATTCTTTTAAAATTCTCTCAATAAATGAAATATATTTTTCTGTTTCAGTTAACCGTGTATATCCCCATACCTTGGTATGAATAATGTCATCACCGATAACAGAAAAGGTTGCTTTATAATAATCAGTGCCGAAAGTTTGATTGGCCCATTCGCTTTTACATATAATTGGCAGTCCTGTTACAGGGCAGGCCGAAAGTTCATATGGCTTTATTGCTTTGTTTTGGTTCATGTATCTTTTTAGTTTGCCTTGTTAAGCCCCACGATAATATATGACAGGATTGTAATAATATAGATAATCAGTGCTGTCTTTGTCAATGGATTCTAAGAACATATATCAAGATTACTAAAATATATTCCCTTGCTTAACCCGGATATTTCACGTAATACTTTTTCGGCAAATCATATTAAAAATTTTTTATATTTAGTCTGCTTCAAAATAGCATACGACTCATCATCCGTATTTAGATTTTCAGAATCAATCTCCAGTCAGAAACTCAAGGCAGCTTGATCAATGCCTTAATTTAAATTCATGTGTTTTTCTATAAGTTTAATTGATTTTTTTAAAGATTGCGTTATGTTAATGAAACATGAAAATTAAATAAATGATTTGGAGAGAATATGAGTAAAGTAATCGCAATGGCTGGTAAGGGTGGCGTCGGGAAAACAACTGTTTCAGCACTTGTAACCCGTTTTTTCGCAAAACATCAAAATGATCCACTTCTTGCTATTGATGCAGATCCTAATAGCAACCTTGGTGAAACCTTAGGGCTTGAAATTGAAAAAACAGTAGGCGATATCCGTGAAGATTTTATGAAAGATCCTCAAGGTGTCCCTTCAGGCATGGATAAAATTGTATATCTTGAAATGCTTATGAATCAGGTGTTGATTGAACAAAACACCTTTGACCTTTTGGTTATGGGACGTCAAGAAGGACAAGGCTGTTATTGCATGGTCAATAATATTCTTAACCGTTTTGCCGATCAGTTGGAAAGCAATTATAAATATCTTCTTGTAGATAATGAAGCAGGAATGGAACATTTAAGCCGCAGAACCAAAGGAAAAGTAGATGTTTTGTTGATGGTCACTGATTATGCTTTAAGAGGGCTTAGGGCTGTTGGGAGAATCAATGAAATGTTGGGGGACCTTAAGATAGAGGTAAAACATAAAGCCATAATTGTTAACCGTGCCCCAAAAGAATTGAGCAAAGTTTTTTTAGATGAAGTCGAAAGAATTGGCGTCCCCATATTGTGTAGCATACCGGATGACAAGAATCTGCTTGAATTTGATATGGAACAGCGGTCTCTTCTTGAATTGGATGATGATTCACCTGCTGTGTATTCAATTAATCGGATGATGCAAAAGGTTAAAGAGATTATTGGTTAATTATGGGATATAGTTTTGATTTTAAGGATGCAGGGTTATATGACGCCTGGTTTGATCAGGCTAAAAATAAGTATTGCCTGGACTTGGAAATCAAATTATTGATGGACCTTTTGTCTCCTGAAAATGGGCAGAGAATTCTTGATATTGGTTGTGGAACAGGGATTAGCCTTGAACCATTGCTGGATAGGAACTTGAATCTGACAGGCTTGGACTCTTCGCCTTATATGCTGGATTATGCATCAAAAAGGCTGGGAAATAGTGTGGATCTTCATAAGGGATCTGCCGAAGAGTTGCCGTTTGATGATAATGCATTTGACAGCGCCTTTTTTTTTACAAGCCTGGAATTTACGGACAGACCTGCCAAGGCGATTGAAGAGGCTTGCAGAGTGGCAAAAGATACCGTAATCCTTTGTGTTTTAAACCGGTACGCTCCCTTAAATGTTGTCCGCCGGTTTAAAAGTTTTTTTATACCAAATATCTATAACCAGGCCCATTTTTTTAGTATTTGGGAACTCAAACAGATTCTGTTTGCCATCCTGGGGAATGTTCCGGTGAAATGGAATACAACCGTGCAATTTCCATTTGCATGTGGACAGATATCTTCATTTATAGAAAACAGTAAAATTATTCAAAAATCTTTTTTTGGGACACTGATCGGTATGAAGATCAAGCCGGTTCCAAAATTTAGAACCCGCCCCTTGACATTAAAGGTAAAAAAACCAAAAGCGTATAAGCCTGCAACCGGATTGGCCACACGGATGAGGTCTTAATATGGAAACTTTACTCTATGATAAATTGGATGGGAAAAGTGTAAGATGTTTGATCTGTAATCATTTTTGCGTGATTAAGGATGGCAAAAAAGGTATTTGCCAAGTTCGGGAAAATAAGGATGGAAAACTGATATCGCTTGTGTTTCCAAAAGTAATTGCCACAAGTGTAGATCCTATTGAAAAGAAGCCCATCTTTCATTTGAAACCTGGATCATCTTCTTATTCAATAGCAACGGTTGGATGTAATTTTAAATGTGATTTTTGCCAAAACTCTAACATTGCCCATATGCCATCTGATTTTAATGGAACGATTCAAGGAAAAGATCTAAATCCTGATCAAATTGTTAAAGAAGCTATAAAAACAGGGTGTGACAGCATTTCATATACATACACAGAACCCACGGTTTTTTTTGAATTGGCTTTTGAAACAGCCAAATTGGCTAAAAAAGAAGGGTTATATAACATATTTGTTACCAATGGGTACATGAGTACAAAAGCGCTTGAAATGGTATCTGATACCCTTGATGCAGCCAATGTAGACTTGAAGGCATTTAATAACAATTTTTATAAAACATATTGCAAAGCAACGCTTGAACCTGTTAAAGAAACGCTTAAAAAAATGAAAGCCTTAGGGATTCTTTTGGAGATAACCACTTTGCTGATTCCAGGCTTGAATGATGAACCAAATGATATCAAAGATATGGCAGAGTTTATTGCCAATGATCTGGGCTGTGAAACCCCCTGGCATATTTCTAGATTCCATCCCTGTTATAAGATGACTAACAGGCCACCCACATCTGTGTCAGCATTGGAAAAGGTTTATGCGCAGGGAAAAGCAGCAGGTTTAAGATATGTCTATGTTGGAAACGTACCCGGCAAGTCAAGTGAAAATACATATTGTCATTCATGCAATACGCTTTTAATTAAACGATTTGGCTATCAGATTGAGAACTATTTACAAAGGGGGGGCAAATGCCCTGGATGCGGCTCTCCTGCATGGGGCGTATATTAAAATTATTAAATTGAGAACGGGTATAAAAGAAAGACTTAGGTTTGTTTAAATGGGCTCAGCACTGAAAAATAAAATACTGGTTTATGGGAGAATGATTAAATTTTCCCACACAATTTTTGCGCTTCCTTTTGCCTTGTCAGCAGTGGTGATGGCCTGGGAAAAATATCCCCCGTCATTTTGGGATTTTATATGGATTCTTTTGGCAATGGTCGGGGCAAGATCTGCTGCAATGGGATTCAATCGGATAGTGGATGCAGATATTGATTTTAAAAATGAGAGGACTGCGATACGAGAAATTCCTTCAGGATTATTATCAAAAAAAGAATCTGTCTTTTTTGTTATCATTTCTTCATTTGTATTTGTTTTTTCAGCAGCCATGCTGTCACACCTTTGTTTGATTTTATCCTTTCCGGTTTTATTTTTTTTATTGTTTTATTCATACACCAAACGGTTTACAAAGTATTGCCATCTTTACCTTGGGTTTGCCATCAGCCTTGCACCTGTCGGCGCCTGGGTCGCCATCACAGGAACACTGTCATGGGGCATTGTTTTTTTAAGCCTTGGTCTGATGTCCTATATTGCAGGATTTGATATTCTTTATGCCTGTCAGGATATTGATTTTGACAAAGAACAAGGATTGTTTTCATTGCCCTCACAAATCGGTCCCCAAAAAGCGATGCTCATATCATCCATCCTTCATGTGGGCACAATGGTTTGTCTTCTGGCTATGTACATCAAGTTTCAAATGCATTCGGTTTTTTTGATCTTTCTATTCATCATTGGTATACTTCTTATCGTCGAACATAAATTGGTGAAACCCCATGATTTAAAACATATTAATATCACATTTTTTCATATGAATTCCGTGATATCCGTTCTTCTTTTTATTGGTGTGCTGGCACAAGGATTCTTAAAATGAAAAATAAAACAATAGTTATCGCCATTAGCGGCGCCTCAGGGTCTATCTATGGGATCAGACTGATTAAGGCACTACTGGCCTTAAATACATCTGTAATGGTTATTCTTTCAGATTCAGGACTAAAGGTTCTTGAACATGAAATGGGGGTAAAAAAAGATGAACCTTTTAAGGAATTTTTAATTTCCTATGGTATTGACATTAATAAAGTAATGAATCTTGAAATTTTTTTTCAGGATGAGATATCAAAATCGCCTGCCAGTGGATCATTTGTCCATTCCGGCATGGTGGTGGCGCCTTGCTCTATGAAAACCCTTGCAGGTATTTCACAAGGATTTGCAGATAATTTGATTACGCGATCAGCAGATGTCTGCCTAAAAGAAAAACGCCCATTGATTCTGGTACCAAGAGAAACCCCGTATAACCTTATTCATCTTGAAAATATGGCAAGGGCTAACCGTGCCGGTGCTGTTATATTGCCACCCAACCCATCATTTTATACCTTTCCTAAAACAATTGAAAATTTAGTTGATACGGTTGTTGCAAGAATATTGGACCATCTTAAAATCGACCATCATCTTGTATCAAGGTGGAAATCTTGATTCATCAAGATCATAAAAAAATAGTTCGTCATATTTTAGATACACTTCAGAAAAAGGAATTTTTGGCCTATATCGTTGGGGGTGCTGTCAGAGATACCATGATGCAAAGGGCACCGGATGATGTTGATATTTTGACCAATGCTTCCATAAAAAATATTGAAACTATTTTCTCAAATCAAAAAGTAAAAATAATTGGTAAGGCCTTTCCCATTTGCCTTGTAGAAGGTGTTGAGGTCTCAACAAGTCGAGCACGATTTGAGGTTTCTAATTTCCCTGAATCAGACTTGGCCAAAAGAGATTTTACCATAAATGCCATGGCCTATGATCCTTATTTAAAAAAAATTTTAGATCCGTTTAATGGAAGAAAAGATTTAGAAGATTCTATTATTAGATTTACAAAAGACCCTGAAAAACGAATCCATGAAGACCCTGTCAGAATGGTTCGGGCCTGCCGTTTTTTGGCCATGATTGAGGGATCTTTATCCTTATCTTCACTTGAGGGTATCCTTGCCTGTAAGGATTTACTTGATGACTCCATTGCCAAAGAAAGAATACAGCACGAAATTATAAAAGCAATGGGTTTGAAAAAGCCCTCTTTATTTTTTAAGGCATTGAAAAAAACAGAGTTATTGTCAAAAATTTTTCCATGTATTGATCGTTGTTATACGCTTGATGGGGGCCCCCACCATAATGAAACAGTCTTTGAGCACTGCATGATGGTGGGTGATGCATTGCCGGCAAATAGACCTATTTTAAGGCTTGCAGGATTTTTGCATGATGTAGGAAAATTTGATGCAGCAAGGACAGATAATGGGAAATTGATATTTGCAGGGCATGAGAATTATACTCAGGCGGTGGTGCAAGATCTGACGTGTCTACGATTTTCTATTAATGATATCACATATATTACGTCTTTGATAAAATCACATATGAGACCATTGAAGGATGAAACCACCCCAAAGGCTGTAAGGAGACTGCTTGCAATGCTGGAGACTCTGGGCCTTGATTACAAAGAGTTTATGAGAATGCGGATTGCAGATAAAAAGGGAAACTTAGCAAAAAGACCTTATAAATTATCGGAAATCAAAGTTCGATTGAAAAAATTGTTGGAGGAAATGAAAGATGCTTGTGCTTTTCATGAAAATGATTTAGAGATCACTGGGAATGATATTATCCGTATCCTTGATATATCACCTGGCCCTGATATCGGCAAAATTAAGCAGATGCTGTTTGAAAAGGTATTAGATAACCCCAAACTGAATACGGTTCATGAGTTAAAAAAAATATGTCTTTCCTTGAAAATAAAAAAATAATTCTTGTCTTTGGATGCCTTGCTATTTTTTTTCCAGGATCTTTTGTCTTTGGATTTCCTGGCGTTATGGCAGCAGAATGGCAGTCTCTTTTCCAAGTAAATAGAGAGCAAATTGGTAGGATAATGTTTTTTATTCTAGCAGGGACTGGTTTTTCAATGTATCTGGCGGGTAAGCTTCAAGAAAAAATCCCAAGCCATCGCATTATTTTTATCGGAAGCCTTATGTGCTCTCTTGCCATGATTTTTGTGGGTAAGGCAGATAGTTTAGAAGACGTCTATATTTGGGCCTTTATTGAAGGCTTTTTCTGCGGGTTTGTCTATATTCCCTGTTTAACGCTATTTCAAAAATTATTTCCGGAAAATAAAGGATTGATTACAGGAATCTTAAATCTGACTTTTGGGGGATCTTCGGCAATCATGTCCCCGATCTATACACATTTTCTTGTTACAAAAGGCTATGTGTTTACCTCCATTTTTGCAGCGATTATCGCCCTGGTTTTAGGAACATCATTTACATTATTTGTCAAAGCACCCGGAAAAGAAAAAAAACAGACCCAACAGCAGGTTTCAACCTTATCATTGAAGCAAACCTTGTGTTTATCGTCCTTTTGGTATTTATGGTGTGTCTGGGCACTGGCCGGGGCCGCTGGCGTTTCCCTCATCGTTCTAACGTCTTCTTTCGGGGGATCTTTAGGATACAGCATTACTCAATATGTTTATATTCTGACCTGTTTTAATATGCTAAATGGTATTGGCCGGCTGGTTTGCGGCAGATTAGCAGATACATATTCTAAACAAAAAATATTGATGACTGTTTTCTTGATGGCATCCGTTGCCTATTTTTTAATGCCGGTTTTTAATAATTTGGTTTTCCTAAGTTTTTTAGCCTGTTTTATTGGCTTGGCTTTTGGTGTTCTTTTTACGGTTTCAGCTCCGTTAGTATCAGAAGTTTTTGGGCTTGAAAATTTCGGAAAAGTTTTTGGATTGGTGTTCACAGCTTATGGCTTTTTCGCAGGATTATTAGGCCCCTGGTTGTCAGGGATAATCCTTGATATTACAAAATCTGATTTTCAAATAGTGTTTACAATGTTTGCGATTTTTTATTTGGTTTCTTCCATGCTGATTCTAAAAGTCAAAAAATTACCATAGTTCATCGGCCTTTTAAAAATGATTTTGTTTTATAGAACTATGTAATTTATCAATGGTTTTGGGAAAAAAATTACCCAAAAATATTACTTTTATTTCATAGATGTAAATGGCTTGTCGGCCCACAATCATTGCTATTAAAAATTTCTTTTGATAAGGCTGCGATACAGATGGTCAAAGAGGTGGTGCATAGAACGGCGTCAAATAAGCATTTTGGCTGGACGATTTTAAATCGCTTATTTGCGCGGTTTAACGGACACGAGGTCCGTTAAAATTGAGTGAAAAGCGGTACCCTCTTTAAACCATTGGCCCAATTGGAAAATTATTATGAAAACTGTTATAGAAATGCCAATTGGACCAATGGTTTTAATAATTATTAAAATGGTATGGTTATTGCTTAATACTTACTGTTTACTGATTGCTGTATAAAATAGACTAGAAATAGATTAAAGGATGTTTGATATGAGACGATTGTTGTTTGGCTTTTTGATCTTCCTTGCACTCCAGATAAATGCTTTTGCTATTGAAACTCAGCCATATTTTGAGCCATTGTTTGTTGATGGAAATCATTGGACTTATCAGACAAACACTGGACATGAAGTCCAGATCGAAGTGTTACCAGGCATTGTTGACTTTAATGGCTGCCCAAATGCTAAAAGAGTTAAGATTTCTACATTTGATGGTTCCGGGCAACCAGTTCCAGAATATTTTATCCGGTTTTATAAACAAGATTCCGCAGGATTTTACGAACTTGGAACAGAAAAATATGAAGATTCAGGCTCTGGATTTGAATTAGACTATACACTTGTATACAATCCGGCTAAAAAAATTGCAGCGCTTGAAATGGATTTCAATGTTCCACTTCAGACGACAGGTGAATATATAGTTAAGGGTTACACTATTGATTATGTCTATACCTCTGAGCTTATAGGCATTGAAGAGGTCACCATTCCCTATGGAACCCTTGATGCTCTTAAATTCACGGCGACACAAGCAAATACGCCTCCTGGTAACTCTTCTACTTCAACGTATTATTCCGGGGCGGGTATTTCCATATTAATTGAAATTGAAGATAATGGGGATTCAATGGAATTGGTCAGTTTTGAAAATAATGCCATTCCACCTTCTGCAATCCCCGGAGACAGTGATGGTGATGGTGATGTGGATGGCAATGACCTTCTTCAAGGGGATATTCCAACACTTGCGCAATTCTTCGGAATATCAGACCCGACAGATGAATATGATAACGCGTGGTACAGTTATCAATCTGAATTTATGGGCTTTTCTGAAACCCGGACAACCCTTACGGTTAATAACAATACATTTGAAGAAAAAATTGAAGCCAAAAACAATGGCACATGGATTGATTTTGTTGCCCTTAAGGGGGCCTGTTATGTTATCAATGATATTGCATACTTATTAACAACACAGGTATTCTATAGACCAGATATTACGCTTTCCGGAGAATGGTATAGTGAGGGATCTCCTGTTTTTGAGGGTATAAGACAAGGATATTGGGGATCAGCATCGATACAGGTTTCTCTTAGTATGGATGGCCTGGATATGATCACATGGCATGACAAAAACCATAACGATATTCAGGAACCAGATGAGGTAACAAGACACGCACCTGCGCCAGATGATACACAAGCTATAGGGGGTGGAACCTTTCCCCAGGTTCAATACACAGGACTTGGGTTTCATAATACCCCGAACACTGTTGCCATATATATTTCTTTTGACTCCTTCTTTGCAAAGATGATTGATACAAATATTACCTCTGTTAATGTGGATATTACCGGGCCAACACGGAGTATTATAAATATTCCCTTGATATATTATCCAGATAGGGAAGAATGGGGTGTTTCTTCATTTAGTCTGACGCCCCAGGCAGAAGGAGGCCTTTGGTGGATCTCAAGAGTTGAAACCCACTTGAATGATGGTAGTACTTCAAATTTTAATAGTAATTCACCCTATGGAACCTTTTTGTACTCATATACTAGCAGTACCGGGTTTTCACGGGCTGGTCTTACAAGTGATGAACCTGCTGGCCAAGATTATACACCACCAATTGCAGGAGCTTATTACTACATTGAAACTTTCCCAAATGGCTCCAGCGCTGGGCGGGTTGATCCGGTGATAAAAGTCTATGCTCAGGGAAATACGGCTGAATGGATCGCACTTAATGATGATGGTGGTCGAAGTGATTTACATGCCGGGTTAGAGATTCCACTGACTTCTGGAGATACCTATTATATTGCGGTTGAGGATGCCTATGAAAACGGTGGCGCTTACTCTATCATGATTTCATCTGTTGGATATACTGGCAGCTCAACCAATACAGTGGCTTTTCCAGACACATATGAACCAGATAATTTACCTGCACAGGCGACCCAACTTATATTAGATACCCCACAGGATCATTCGTTTAGTGTAGGAGAAACAGATTGGTATATCATTCAGATTCCTTAAGAACAAAAGTAACAAATTCAAGGGTTAATTGTTACCGTTTTTTTGGTATGAAATATCCGGGATAGGGCGGTTAAGAATAGCAGGGTTTCATTGCTTTAATGGAATTTTAATAAGGAAGTTTGTCCCTTGACCCATGATAGATTTTACTTCCATTGTTCCTTTATGATGATCTGTGATAATAAAATAAGAAACAGATAATCCAAGTCCTGTTCCTATGCCGATATCTTTGGTCGTAAAAAAGGGCTCAAAGATTCGTTTTCTTATGTCATCAGGAATACCCGGGCCATTGTCGCTGATGTGAATAATGGCATGGATTTCATCAAAGTTTAGTTCTACAATGAATTCAGGTTTGGTATGGTTTTCAGTTTCAGCCATGGCATGTGCACCATTGGAAAGAATATTTAAGAACACTTGTTGCAGTTTGCCGCTCTCACACATGACCATTGGCATATTCTCATCATAGAATCTGTTGATTTTAATTCTTCTAAAATCAAATTTCTTTTTAAGATCATAACTGGTAGAAGCAAGCTCAATTGTTTTGTCTAAAAGCTCAGCAAGGTCGCAAAAGGAAAACGCGGAAGTACTCAATCTGGAAAAAGAAAGCATGTCACTGACAATGGTTGCTGCTCTGCTGCCAGCCTGCCGTATATTTTCAAGTATAGATGGAAGACCTCTAATGTCAGCATATTTTTTGATATGCTCAAACGTTGTACCTGCTTCTTCAGCAGCCTGAATGTTGACTGGTAAATCCATCGAGACTCTGTTTTTTAATACATCAGTATTTCCGATAATTCCTGAAAGCGGATTATTAATCTCATGGGCCATTCCTGCTGCAAGTCCACCTACAGAAAGCATCTTTTCAGACTGAATCATCATCTGTTCAATTCGCATTTTTTCTGTGGTGTCATCAATCCTTATTACTGCTCCTTTTACATGAGTTGTAATTAAAGGATAAATAGTGATATCTTCATACCTTTTTTCATTTTTTTCGGTTTCCAATACTCTGTTTTGGGTATGGGGAATCCCTTCTTTAAAGGTCTTTTCTATCAGCTCAATTTCTTTGGAAGTTAAGGGGAAAATTTGGGTAACAGATTTACCTTCTGCATTTCTTGCATTGATAGCCGTTGTTTGTTCTACCTTCTTATTCCATTGAATAACCCTCATGTCTTGGTCGATAGCAATAAGAGAGGAAGGCATGGAGTCAGTGATATTTTTTAACAAATTTTGAACATTTACCGTTTCTCTCATTGCCTTTCGTAAGGCCTGTTCTTTTTCAATCCTATCCTCAATCATCTGGTTTGCAAGTTTTCCAAGAAGTTTAAACTCGCTAAAGATCAATTTTTTTTCATCAATCGTAATGTCTGAATCTGCCGCTTTCTGGAAAAAATCTGTAAATACGTTGATCCCCTGGTAGAGCCTGTTAGTTATAAAAAAACCTAAGCTGAGAGCCAAAAGAACAACTAAAAAAGAAAACCAAATAATAAGTAGAATATTTTTTTTGAGTTCTTTTTTAAACAGCCGTTTTTCGGTTGTAATGGTTTTTTCTACTTTATCAAGGTAAACGCCTGTTCCGATTGTCCAACCCCAATCTTTGACAGGTACCGCATAACTTAATTTGGTTACAACTTCCCCAGTCGTTGGTTTTTCCCACAGATACTCTATAAACCCTCCGTTACCTTTTGAGCCAACATCAATCAATTCTCTGATTACTTTTCTGCCATCAGGAGAGGTATGGTCGATAATATTTTTTTGATGATATTTTTCTAAAGCATGGCTCAGGCAGTACCCATCTTTTTTTAAAACAAATATGTACTGGTCCTTATGATCTGTCATTTGAGCCACTCTATTGAGGATTTCCAGTTTTATATTTGTTTCCATATCCTCGACATAAAACCCTGCGCAAATGACCCAATTAAAGGGTATGAAATTTTTTACATATGTTATTTTTAAATGACCATCTCCAGAAGTTCCTGGTTTGGACCACCGGTAATTATAAAATCCAGAATCATTTTCCTTGGCAAGATTTACCATATCTTTGATGATAAATTTTCCATCAATATTTTTTAGATTTTTTGTATCCTGCCCTTCCATTTCAGGAATATCTGCATTTAAAACTGTGGATTTATCATAATCAAGGATGAAGAAGTATCCCTGCCCATTGTTCCATCTGATCGGCCTTAGGGTTTCAATGACTTTGGATTTAATGACATCATTTGAATCTATAAATTTTTCCATACTGTAAATATGAGACGCCAGAGAATACGCATGCTGGACTCTTTCCTTGACGATGGCTTTAACCCTTGTTTCAGTGTTCGATTTTTTATAGTCAATGAAATTAATTACATTATTGATATCATTAATAAGTTTAGTTTTAGAAAAATTTGTATATTGTTCTTTGGTTTTGCCCAGTTCATTTTTTTTCTGGTTGTATTCTGAAAAAATCCAGAAACTACCAATGGTTGGAGCAATAATAAGGATAGTAATCAAGACACTCAAAAAACCTGTGCCTGAAAGTGATCGAGGGTTTATAATATTTTTAAATTTCATTTATTCAGTTTGTATCTCACTTAAAGAAACAATTTTATTATTTTTAATTTCAGTCAAATAGGTATCATCCAGACCCTGATGATCTTTTGAGCCAAATTCAAGTTTTATGCCGCCGATATTAAACGTTTTCGTTTGTTCGATGTGTTGAATAAATTTTTTCCTTGTTAAATTTTTATCTATCCCTTTAATGACTTCAATGAAAAATCGCCCGGCAATATACCCTTCAAAAGTAATATAGGATAATTCCTGTTCTGGATGGAACTTTTCCATGGCATCAAAATAATTATTGACTACATCAAGGTTCTTATTAAAAGGAGAGGGGAAGACTTGTGAGATGATGACATTTTCGGTGGAATTACGCAATGTCCTTTTCAAAGCATTGGACCCTACAAAGGACAGAGAGCAATAGGTGACGTCTTTCATTCCTTTTGATTTGCCAAGTTTAATAAATTCCGCACAGGGTTGATATGAGCCAACAATAATAATGGCTTCCGGGTCGGCCTTTCTGATTCTTAGGAATCCTCCCATGACAGCAACGGTATTCCTTTGATAGGTTTCCAAAGCAACCAATTCCATTCCATATTTTTTAAGTGCTGATTTTACACCGTTGAGTCCTGCAACCCCAAAGCTGTCATTTTGATAGAAACAGGCTATTTTGTTGAATCTCTTTTTTTCAATTAAATAGGTGACAAGTTTTTGAGTTTCTTCATCATAACCTGCCCGGATGTTGATTACCTGTTTTTTAAAGGGCGTTCTTAGAAAACGTGCACCTGTAAAGGGCGCAATAAAGGGCACATTCGCCTCTTCTACAATAGGAACAACAACCCTTGAAGTCGGCGTCCCAACTTCACCGATCAGGGCAAAAACATCGTGGGTAAAAATAAGGTCATTTGTATTTTTGATCGCTTGGCCGGGTTCGTAATAATCATCTTTACTGAGCAGTCTTACCTGCCGCCCATTGACCCCACCGTTAATATTTGACTGTTCAAAAGCAGAGATTAGACCAGTTCTCATTCCTTTACCTAAGTCTTCAGAAGGTCCTGAAAGCGCACAGGATTGGCCAAGTAAAATTAAATTATCACTTATCCCTGGTTCCTTTGCATAAACCGATATAAAGTATGATAAACTAAATAGAATTAAAAAAATAAAAATTTTTATGTGGCGTAATTTGATATTTTTTTCTAAATTCATGATTCAAGATTATGTTTAAAGTATAAATATGTCAATATTTTAAGAGGGATAGTTAAATATATGAGAATGTTTAATGACTGTTTACCTTGTATTGCGCGCGGCGGTCTTGATGCGGCACGACTGGCTACAAATGATGAACAACTCCAATTGAGAATCGTTAAAAACGTATTAAAAGAGCTTTGTACCTTTGATTTGAATTCTCCGCCGCCATTAATGGCTAAATTTATTGCGAAGACCGTTAAAAAGATTACAGGTGTCAGTGACCCCTATCGTGATATTAAGAAAAAATATAATGATTTTGCTCTCGAATTGTTTCCTGAACTTGAAGAAAAAGTTAAAGGGGCTTCTTTTGAGATAGCTGTCCGCCTTGCTATCGCAGGAAATATCATTGACTTTGGGACACATAACACTGTGGGAAAACAAAAAGTAATTGACACCATTCAAGATTCCTTAACCATCGATATCAACGGTTTTGTAAAGCCTTTACATGATGCGGCTAAAAAAGCTGAAAAAATATTGTGGTTAGCCGATAATGCAGGCGAGATTGTATTTGATAAATTATTATTAAAGAAAATGGATCAGGATAAAATTATATATGCAGTCAGGGGAGGGCCAACTCAAAATGATGCAACAATTGAAGATGCTGAATATGTTGGGCTGACAAAAATGGTCAGGGTGATAGATACTGGTGCATCAATTCCAGGTGTTTTGCTTGATTATTGTTCAGATGATTTCATAAAGCATTACCATCAGGCAGACTTAATCATATCAAAGGGCCAAGGCAACTTTGAAACATTGGACCACCAGGACAATAGAATTTTTTTTCTTTTTAAGGCAAAATGTCCGGTGGTAGCAGACTATGCAGGATGCAAACTCAATGATATAGTCATTAAAAATTGTTATAAATAGTTGAGTGTCTTATCAAAAAATAATTCGTTGTGTTGAAATGGGTTGGATTACTTTTTCTAAGCGGTATAGGTTGTGCGCCCACGGGGGGCGCGATATCAGCACGGTACAAGTCCGTGTCGGAATATACCAAAGCTTGGTAAAGGCAGGTAACCGCGCCGTAGTGAATGCGGCGCTGATTTTGTCCAGGCTGTAGTAATATTACCAGTCGAAAATGGGTTAAATTACCTCTCCCTAGTTGCTCTGGCCGGATCTGTCTTTCATACCATTTGATTCCGGTTGAAATATAAATTTCCAAAAGGTGTGTGAATTGCTTATCCTGACTGCATCGGCACGGCTCTGGCCGATATCCTTAAGCATCCGGTCTTCCATGGTAAGCAATATACGATGATTATGCTTCATCTCTTCCCATTGGTCGTAACGGTTTACAGTACGTTTGATAAGGTACCAGATCCGTCTAAGGGTTATTTTAAATGGATAGTTTGTTTCGTTACATTGACAGTCCTGTAAAATCATCATTTGAATCCTCCTTTAAAAAACTGTGTTACAGAATAAAGGTATTATAAAAAAAAAGTATTGATCAAACAAACGAATTGTTTTTATACTAAGTATCAAAATAATTGATATAAAGGATGACCATATGATTACAAATATACCCATGGAGTTGTTAAGAACCTTTGCTGCCATAGCTGACAGTGGCAGCTTCAGCCGTGCGGCTGACATTGTGGGTCGGACCCAGTCCGCAGTGAGCATGCAGGTCAAGCGGCTTGAAGAGGTCATTGAAAAACCTCTGCTGCAAAGGGACTCCAGGAATATCAACTTGACTGCAGACGGACTCACATTGCTGAACTATGCAAGAAAAATTCTTAAACTGAACGAAGAAGCCGTATCAGTGCTGAAACAACCTGAGTTAAGCGGTTGGCTCAGTATTGGGCTGCCAGACGATTATGCCACACGGTTTTTACCCAAAATTCTGGCCGGATTCTCACGCACACACCCGAAAGTTCAGGTTGAAGTAACCTGTGAACCCAGTCATCAGCTTTTGAAAAGAATGCAGCGCCGAGAACTGGATCTGGCTATGACCACCTCAGCCACGGCAGAAATTGAAAACTGCATATTACTCAGACAGGATCCCACAGTCTGGGTAACTTCGGATCAGCATTGCCAGCATGAAGACAAGCCACTTCCTCTGGCTCTTTTCCCAGATGAGTGCTATTGCCGGAACTGGATTATGTCCGCCCTGAAACAAGCTGGGATCGAATATCGGATTGCCTACTCCAGCTCTAGTATCGTGGGATTGACGGCTGCTATCTCGGCCGGTCTGGCTGTTACAGCCATCAGTCAGAGCATAGTGTCTGCGGGAATGCGCCAACTTCACCCGGAAGAGGGGTTTCCATCTTTGCCCAGTGCCGCCTTTCTACTCAACCGCAATCCTGACTCAGACAATTGTGTGGTAAATTCCCTTGCCGAGCATATCAAGAAGGCCTTTGCCACCGGGATGAATCTGTGACTGCTCTTCCAGATTAATTTTTATAAAGTACCAATATACAAAAACTAATTAATTTCTTTGCTTCTACTCGTAATATTGATAGGGTCGTTTTTTAGGTAAAACACAAAGTATTAATAAGGGGATTTGTCCATGTTCAAACCAAACTATTCATATGAAAAGCGCCAAAAAGAATTGGCAAAGAAAAAGAAACAAGAAGAAAAAAGGAAACGCAAGTTGGAGAAACGAAAAAAGCCTGTCGAGGAAAATGAGGATGCATCTCCTATAGAAGACTAAACTGTTTTCTAAAAAAAAACTGTGGTGCTAAAAATCGCAGATGTATAAATACATAAGAACGGGCCTGGAAATTTTGCTATGATTCTAGCAAAATATGAATTGGTATTAAGTGAGTTATATTTAAAATTTAGAACTGAAATGAGCTTTCGTATTATTGTCTCTGTCGAGAGGTTTCAGATTCCCAAATTCTCCAGGATGCCAACACTATTGGAGATGATAATGCGAACAAAAATCAAGCCAGGTGCATGCGTATCATTTTTTTTTAATCAGTTCAGAATGCCTAATATAGAGAATAAAACCCTGTGAGGTATATATTTTATGGAAAATCTTTCAAAGCCCTTAATATTAGTCGTGGATGATAACCCATCAAATCTTCAAATGATTGGAAAACTTCTATCATACAATGGGTATCGGGTTGAACTTGCTCAAAGCGGTGAAGAGGCTTTAAAAATAACAGAGAAAAAAATATCGGATCTCGTTGTTTTGGACCTTGTGATGCCTGAAATGGATGGGCTTGATGTTTGTAGGAAACTGAAAAGTGATCCTGAAACATGCCATATCCCCATTATTTTTTGTACAGGCAACGCTGAAAGAAAAGATATTGAAAAATGCTTTGATGCTGGCGGTGCGGATTATACGACAAAACCAATTGAGGCTGTTATTCTGCTTTCAAGAATAGAGACTCATCTCGAACTAAACGCCTTAAGAAAACGATATCAACAAGGAAAAAAGGCAACAAATATTTAAGATTAAGGATAGGTACCCCCGCCGGGAGGTCTCAGCTTTCCAAATCCTTCAGGATACAAAAATATACAATGTATGTCGTTTGAAAAATATGAATAATTAGAGAATAGAAAGTCTTTAACACTAAAAGGACGTATCATTATGTTTCGTTTGCTATTCATTCCCATATTGATTTTTTTTCTCCTTACTTCAACCGAAATTCATGCTCAAGAAACTTTACCAACTAAAACCTACAAAGGGATAGAACTCAGTGCGATCACACCAAACGATACCTCAATATTTGATGTTGATATTATCAGTGGAGATAAAGCAATATTAAAAATCCGGGCAGCGATAGATTTAATCTATCAAAAGTCTCCAGCAAATGCACAAGCCATAAATAGTCTCAAAACAAAGGGAACCGTTATCATAATCTACGACCCAAGATACCCCCACAAGAGCCATGACCTGGTTGGGGTCAAAGTCGCTTATTTTCTGCCTTTTTATTTTGACAATCCTCTCGCTTGGGACAGGTTGCCACTCCCGGTCGTCATTTCTCGACATGGAATTAAGTGGCCGTTAGAAGAACTTGCCTCTGTAATAATTCATGAATTAGCTGGCCATGGGGTACAATACACTAAAGGCCAGACAAATACTGTTCGTGGCCGGGAACTGGAATGTAATGCCTGGCTTTATGAAGAGCTCGCCCATCAGCATTTTGGATTAGATAAATTTTCTAAAAAAATGATAGAATTTCGTCAACAACTAGGTGGGGTCGGTTTTTATGATGGCCATTGCAGCGATTTTATTCGGTATATAAGAGAAAAAATCCCCGTTAAAATTGGACTTTGGGAACAGTTAAACCCAGATGTAGCTGGGTTACTTGAACTCCTTGATAAATATATAAAGTATTTGAGTGATTCAGGTATCACAAAAGATTCCCTTCTTGCAAAAGAAAAGTATCTTGAGGAAACACTTGCAAGAGTGGATGAGTATGGGACACCGTTAGAACAATTCAGCCTGGGTATAGCCTTATTTGAAGGCGCCGGGGTCAAACAAGATCCAAAAACAGGTCTAAAGCTTATGCAAAAATCGGCAATCAGGGGTTTTGCTGAAGCCCAGTATGTATTAGCCAAAATATATGATTCCGGGGAAACGCTGAAACAAAATTTCTTATTTGCTTTCAGGTTGATTAAAAGTGCAGCCAATCAAGGCTTTGCTCCTGCCCAAAAAATCCAACCGGCAATTTACCGTCATGCAGCGGATGCGGGAATCTCACAAGCGCAATTTGCGCTTGGGTCAATGTATGAAAAGGGCGCTGGTGTGAAAAAAGATATTGTTGGGGCAGTATCTTTTTATAAAAAGGCGGCCAATCAGGGGAATAAACATGCACAGTACGCTCTGGCCCGTCTATTTAGTACTGGAATCGGTGTGGATAAAAATTTAACAAAATCTGCAGAATGGTGTCTGAAGTCTGCTGATCAGGGCTTTATCCCAGCACTTGCGACAATGGCATTCCTTTATAAGAAAGGGTATGGGGTAAAACAAAACTTTTCTGATGCAGCTAAGTGGTATAGAAAAGCAGCAGAGCAGAATGATCCAAATGCTCAATATTATCTTGCAAAGTTATATTCTGACGGAAAAGGATTAGACAAAGACAAAAAACAAGCTTATTTCTGGCTCTGTCTTGCGGATAAAAATTCAGACAAGAAGTTCAAAAAACCTATTAAAAAATTAAAGAATCAAGTTATGGGTTTCTTAACTAAAGAAGAACTTGCTGAAATATCTAATGAAGCCCAAAATTGGAAACCCACTGAAAAACCTAGGATTTAATCGCAGTGCGATTCCTATTTCCATTCAAACGATTTTTTAATGGCTTTTGCCCAGCTATCACATAGTGCTTTGCGCGCTTTAGATTTCATGTTCGGCTGCCATCTTTTATCCTCGGACCAGTTGTTTTTCAAATCTTTTTTACCATTCCAGAAACCGGTTGCAAGCCCAGCAGCATAGGCTGCGCCCAGAGCCGTTGTTTCAATAACACTTGGCCGTATGATCGGAACATTGAGGATATCTGCTTGAAACTGCATTAACATTTCATTGAGTACCATTCCACCGTCAACCTTCAGGTGCTTTAAATTTACGTTGGAATCGTTGTTCATGGCCGTTATAATATCTTTGGTCTGATACGCACAGGATTCAAGGACAGCCCTTGCTATATGGCCTTTATTGGCAAACCGGGTCAATCCGGCAATAATTCCTCTGGCATCAGAGCGCCAGTAGGGTGCAAACAGTCCTGAAAAGGCTGGCACAAAATATACATCTCCGTTATCATCAACAGTTCTGGCCAGTTCTTCAACCTCTTTGGCAGTCTTTATAATTCCCAGATTATCTCTCATCCATTGAACCAGTGCCCCTGCAATTGCAATGGAACCCTCCAGGCAATAAACCGGTTTTTCATCATTGATCTTATATCCCACTGTTGTCAGCAAGCCATGGGTTGACCTGACCGCTTTGTTACCCGTATTCAGCAGTAAGAAGCAACCGGTTCCATACGTATTTTTTGCCTCACCTTCTAAAAAGCAGGTCTGACCGAACAGGGCAGCCTGCTGATCTCCCAAAGCACCACATACAGGAATTCGGGCTTGGAAAGGCCCCTGTTTCCGGGTAGTTCCCCATGTGTTTGAATCAACAGACGGCTTTATTTCTGGTAACATGGATTCAGGAATGCCGATCGCATTCAATAGTTCTTTGTCCCATTTTAAGGTATTAAGGTTCAAGAGCATGGTTCTACTGGCATTGGAAACATCGGTGATGTGGCTGCCTGTATTCGGCCCGCCAGTCAGCCACCAGATAATCCAGCTTTCTATTGTTCCAAACAAAACATCGCCGGACGTTAAGTCATTTTTTGCTTGAGGAACATTATCCAGAATCCATTTAACCTTGGGTCCGGAAAAATAGCTTGCCACTGGCAGGCCAGTTCGTTTATGAAAAAAGTCTTCACCATACTCTTTAACCAACGTTTTACATAAGGCATCCGTCCTTGTACACTGCCATACGATGGCATTATAATATGGTTTTCCGGTCTTACAATTCCAGACAACGCTGGTCTCTCGCTGATTAGTAATCCCGATGGAATCAATTTGATCTGCTGAGACACCGGGCATGACCATGACTTCCTGGATAACTGAGCAAGTGTTCTTCCAGATTTCCATGGGGTTGTGCTCAACCCATCCGGGTTGAGGAAATATCTGTTTATGTTCTTTTTGTGCGGATTTGAAAATATTGCCTTGTTTGTCAAATAGGATAAATCTGTTACTGGTGGTCCCAAGATCGATTGCTCCAACATACTTAGTCATGGCCTCATCCCCAGATCTATAAATTCAGTACTTCGTAAAAATATTTTTACCATTTGTTTCACCTTCGCTTAACAAATTCATTCGTTTTTTATCGAGCGTTTAGTTTTTTCTATCAAGAGTTAAGGGCAGACTTAATCCTCGTTTTATTTTGTATATTTCTGAAGTTCTTTTTTAAGATCTACCAATTTAACCATGGTCCTATAGATATTGACCACAATTTCAAAAAATTGTTTTTCATAAGCCGTTATTCTGGATTTAAAATTAAATGCAATAATGGATATATCTGCCTCATTAAATGTAATAAAATTTTGGATTGGAACATCAATAAAGTCTAAGACTGCTGGATCAAGAGGATTGTCTTGTAAGAAATCTTTTTCTGAATTATAAGAGGAGATATCATTAGATATGATTTGTTCTCTTTTCCTGGAAATATTGATAGGTGCGAGAGATTCTTTATTGATAGTGATTGCCTCGGATTTTATAATCTGCTGAGAACTATTTTTAAAAACATACCCTTCAAGGTTATTTTCCCGGTTTGCCCTTGTGATAAAAACCGCTTCATACTCTTTTAATAAAAAAGCGGGTAAATGTTCATATTCAGTGCCGGATTTCACAGGGCTTTCCAAGGAAACAATAAGGGAATCTGAATAGCGTAAAAGATCTCGCAACCTGAGATGATAAATTTTCCTTAAGGAGATATCTTGAAACCAGACGAGTATTTTCAGCGCCTTGTCTCCATACTTCATTCCCGTGGCCTTTGCTTTTATCTCATACCATTTGAGAGTTTTGTCGGAAAAAACTTCCACCGAGGCGTTAGACGCATAGACAGGATCTTGGGAGGAAACAATGTTGATAATGTCATCAAATGCTGTCTCATCGATAATATCCTTGATATTGCGAATAGAGAATGTATTGAAAATATCGAGGGTTTTGCCGGTCGACAGAATGATGTTGCCCTGTATATCCATTATAAAAACCGGGTCTTCTGTTTGAGCTGGCAGTTCCACCAGTGCGTTTTGGTGTCTGTTGCAGAACCTGGCATTTGATTTGACCAGGATCTGTATAAAAAGAGGGACGATAAAAGGGACTATTGAATAATTTGAGGTGAAAAAACAAATAATTGTACCAATGACTACAGCACTGACATAGACTTGGAAACTAGTGGCTTCTGTTATTGCATATTCTAAATAAATTTTATATTCGAATTTCATATTTTTGAACGCCATTTATGAGTTTATGTGGCTCGATAATGTTAACACTCAAATATTTTATTTATCTTTATACCATATAAAGCACTTTTTTAAAATTTGAATAATCATCTTAAATTGCTTGCAAACCATTGCCAACCAATAATATAAGTGCTTAACATATTATGATATTGGCAGAATTTTTTAGGATAGTATTCTGTCGGCACTAATTGATGGATAATTTTGCTCTAAAAAAAATATAGAATTTAAGGGATAATGGCAATGAGTGATGTTGTATTGATAAATATAACCGGTAGAGACAGAAAAGGGCTTGATGCAAAATTTACAGGAATTTTGGCGGAATATAATGTAAATATTCTTGATATTGGCCAGGCAGTCATCCATGAGTATATTTCTTTAGGAATTTTAGCTGAGATTCCTGATTCAAAAGATTTTTCATCTATTTTTAAGGATATGTTATTTGAGGGTCACAACATGGGACTTAAAATAGATATTAAACCGGTAGATTCAAAGAATTATGAAAAATGGGTTCAGTCACAGGGCAAAGAACGGCGGATCATCACCATTCTAGGCAGAACTGTGACAGCCCAGCAGATTTCAGCTGTGGCATCCATTATAGCTGATAATCGTTTGAATATTGACAGTATCACCCGATTAACAGGTAGAATTTCTCTTTTAAAACCATTGAATAATCCAAAAGCAAGTGTACAACTTTCTGTCAGTGGAAAACCTTTAGATCTTCTTGATATGCGAAGAAGGTTTGTAGAGATTTCGCAAAAAGCCGGGATTGATATTTCTTTCCAGGTGGACAATATCTATAGGAAAAATAGAAAACTGGTCGTATTTGATATGGATTCAACATTAATCCAAACTGAAGTGATTGATGAATTGGCTAAGCTTGCTGGTGTGGGGGAGCAAGTAGGTAAAATAACCGAATCCGCCATGCGAGGAGAAATAGACTTTAAAGAAAGCTTTAGGCAACGTGTGGCACTTTTAAAAGGGATAAAACAAGAGCAGTTGTCACAGATAACGAAGAATCTGCCATTGACTGATGGTGCTGACCTGGCGGCCCAGACCCTTAAGAATCTGGGATATAAATTGGGAATTCTTTCAGGTGGGTTTACATTTGTTGGAGACTATTTAAAAGACCGGCTTGGGTTTGATTATATGTATTCAAATGATCTGGATATTAAAGATGGTGTGGTGACAGGTAAAGTGATTGGCGATATAGTGGATGGGAAGAGGAAATCGCAACTATTACGGGAAATTGCACAAAAGGAAAATATTGCACTTGAACAGACTATTGCAGTAGGAGATGGGGCAAATGACCTTCCAATGATCAGTATTGCCGGTTTAGGCGTCGCTTTTAATGCCAAACCGGTTGTCAGACAAAAAGCATCTAATGCCATTTCAAGTATGGGCCTTGATGGCCTGTTATACCTGATCGGTATTCATGAAAGAGAGATTAAAAAGGAAGTCAAGCAGGCTACAATATTTTAATATGAATAAGATGCAACAGCTTGCCCGTGATGTAAAGCAATTGGAAAGCCAGCTTGCTGTTTGTACCCGGTGTGGGATGTGCCAGGCCAATTGCCCTTTATATGCCCAGACACGCAAAGAAGCAGATGTATCACGGGGAAAGTTTGCCCTGATCAATGGATTGATCGAACAAATGTTCGAGGATGCAAAAGGGGTGAATGAAAGACTTCAAAGATGTCTTTTATGTGGATCCTGTTCCCATGGTTGCCCCAGCAATGTAAATGCTTTAGAAATATTTCTAAAAGCAAGAGCCATCATTACCCAATATCTTGGACTGCCGTTTTCCAAGAAGATTTTATTTAAAAAAGTCCTGTCTAATCCAGAAGCCTTTAATAGTATTATGGGGATGATTGCCCCATTTCAAACGCTGTTTTTTAAAAAAGAACAACACCCATTAGGAACATCCTGTGCCAGGATTGCATCCCCTTTATTAAAACATCGACATATCGTTTCATTAAAAAAGACTTCATTTAACAAAACACTCTCAAGTCAAGATTTCAGAAAAAAAGGCAAGGGTGTAAAGGTGGCTTTTTTTGTAGGGTGTCTTATTGATAAAGCATTCCCTAATATAGCTCATAGTACCGTTGACGTGCTGGAACACTATAATGCGCAGGTGTTTATTCCTTCGAATCAAGGGTGTTGTGGTATCCCGGCAATTGCTTCAGGAGATATAGAAACATTTGAAACCCTCGTGAAAATTAATGTCGATCTATTTACAAAAGAAAAATTTGATTATCTTGTCACCGCATGTGCCACCTGCTCATCAACGATTATTAAACTATGGCCAAATTTAATAAAGGATGCAGATGATGATCTGGTGAAAAAAATTGAAGCACTTGCAGAAAAGACAGTCGATATCAGCTGGCTGATGGAAAAGCGGTTTGATCTGTCTATTGAAAAGCTGAAAGGTAAACAAAAAGATCAAATCATTACCTATCATGACCCCTGTCACCTTAAAAAATCCCTTGGGGTGTTTGATGAACCAAGGCAAGTGATTCTTGCATCGGGTCATCCATTAAAAGAAATGAAAGAAAGTGATTCCTGCTGCGGCATGGGAGGAAGCTTTAACCTTCAGCATTATGATCTTTCTTCTAAAATTGGTTCAAAAAAAGCCCAGAATATTATTGATACAGGATGTTCAGTCATTGCAACCTCATGCCCTGCCTGTATGATGCAAATCTCTGATATGCTGGCAAAACAGGAACAAAATATATCGGTTAAACATCCTGTGGAAATTTTTGCTGAGGCACTAAAAGCTAATAGAGGTCTCTAATAGTAAATTGTCGGGTCATTAATCCCCGTTTCTTTAAATCCGTTTATTCTATGAAGGCAACTGTCGCATCTGCCACAGGACCTGCCGCTTGCATCTGGATCATAGCAGGAAATGGTCATAGAATAATCTACGCCTAAATTATTTCCTGTTTTTATTATCTCTGCTTTTGACAGATGGATCAAAGGGGTTTCAATTTTTAGAATGGCTTGTTTTGTGATTCCGGTTTTAGTCGCAAGATTGGCCATCTTTTCAAAGGCTTCAATAAACTTTGGTCTGCAATCAGGATAACCAGAATAGTCTACAGCAGTAACGCCTATATAAATGGATGTGGCTTTTAAAACTTCAGCCCAGGCCATGGCATAAGAAAGAAAAATGGTATTTCTTGCCGGCACATAGGTGATAGGAATATCATCTTGTTCTATTTCATTTATGGTATCGTGTTTGGGAACATCTATATCATCGGTAAGCGCAGATCCACCAAATTGCCTTAAATCAATATCAATGATTTTATGAGCCTTTGCGCCAATTGATTCGGCAACCCTTTTGGCTGCTTCAAGTTCAATTGAGTGCCGTTGGCCATATCGGAAACTTAAGCTGTAAATTTCTTTGCCTTCTGATTTTGCAATGGCCATGGCAGTACTAGAATCAATCCCACCACTGGAAAGTACGATGGTTTTTTCTGGCATATCTATATTTAAACTCCTCGTTTATCTGGATTCCATATGAGTTTGTGTTGCTGCAAAGAAAGTCTTGCATGAAGGTTATCCTTAATCATCCAGGCAGCAATATCCTTTGGTGAGATTTGGCCGAAAACAGGAGAAAGATGAATTTTTTCCCGTGAGATTTTTTGTAAGTCGATCTCAATGATAGATTTCGCATATTCATAGTCTTTTTGAGAACCGATCACAAATTTAATTTCATCTTTTTGGGATAGCAGCGTTAAATTTTCTGATAAAAAACTTTCAGATTCATTACTGGAAGGACATTTTATATCTATTATTTTAATGCAGTCTGGATGAACGTCTTTAATGCTGATACTTCCATTGGTTTCAAGCAGGACGTGATAGCTTTTATCCACAAGCTTGGAGATCAGGGCAGGCGTTTCTTTTTGCAGCAAAGGCTCTCCACCGGTGATTTCTACTAAGTTACAATTGTATGAATCAATTTTTTTTAAAATTTGATCAGTAACTATTGATTGAGATTCTTGGTTTGCATAGGGTGTATCACACCATTGGCAATTTAGATTGCATCCAGATAATCTTATAAAAACACAAGGCAATCCTGCAAAAGTGGACTCCCCCTGTAGGCTTAAAAAAATCTCGCATATATTAAGCGGCAATTATTTCTCCTGATAGGAAGATCCACACCCAGGGCTTTCAAATACCATTACTTTGCTGACCTGAATGGAATCAGTATTCAAACGTCGGGAAAGTTCAGTATATAAAAGCTTTGAAAGGTTTTCAGATGTTGGATTAATATGGCCGAATTCTACAATTTCATTGAGATTGGTGTGGTCAAGTCTACTTAATACATCTTTTACAACTTCTTTTACATCCTTGAAATCAACACCAATACCCAGCTTGTTAAGAGTCGAACATTGAATGTATGCCTCAACAATCCAATTATGCCCGTGCATATTGGAACAGTTTCCGTCATATCCTTTCAAAGCATGGGCTGCGGCAAAATGATCTTTAACATAGATTTCATATATACCCGGCATAATGTCTCCTTAAAATTAATCATTTAATTGATTTAATAAGTATTACCATAAACTTTATTATTAATCAAAATTTGTCGTTAATACCTGGATATTTGCCATAAGAAATTTTAGTTAATCCGTTACAGGGCGATTGCCTTTAGCCCGGATATTTCATAACCTAAAGGTCAGACCCGAAACGAGTTTGCCTCATCTTCAAGGCATCAGGTTGTGAAGCGGTAGTTGTTTTACTGCGAACAGCCTGTAACGCAGGAGATGAGGTGAACTCGTTTTGCCCGAAGGGTGACATTTTGCATCCTTAAAATTCATTAGGAGTAATAGTATAATCTACTAATATTATGGATTGTTGTTAATATAATTACTCATTTTACATGAAATATCCGGGCTAGCGTAATAGAAACTAAAGCCTATTCAGGTGCTGATATAACATACAAAGTTGGAACTTGGGCAAAGGCTGATCCCGTCCCCATCCCCGGTGCATTGTTACTATTCGGATCAGGTATTCTTTGTCTCGTTGGATTTAAAAGAAAAAAGAATTAATCTTCAGGAGAGAATTTAATGTAAAAAGTAGATTTTTAACTGGAATTACCATCGTGCCTTTATTGTTTGGAGTTGCTGGTGGATCCTGGGCTTCCAGATGGGCACTGGCTTCCAGTTTGCTCAAAAGAAGGAGAATGCCCTTCACGGGTTAGCCGTTCGCAACGGACAAGTTTCAACGGTTCCGGTGCCTGGAACAATGATACTGCTTGGATCCGACCTTCTTGGCTTGGTAGGACTGAATAGACGAAAGAAATAGTAATCAGCTGCGCAAGCAGCCTTCCTCAAAGCCCCATTAACCAAATGATCAATCGGGGGAGGGTCAATATTTCAAATAAGATACTTGCCTTTTGGATTACACTTTATTAACATATTGCTATTGATTCATATTAAAGACAGTTTGCGCAAAATTCACCAATTGTTCCTGGAAACTTCCAAAATCTAAAATACACTTTTTCTAATGTCTTGTTTAATCTTTTAATCACAAACTGCTGTCTAATAGGTTATTAACCTCAAACAAAAGGAGCCTGTGATGACACAAAAACTAAAAGAGAACTTTCAAATCGACAAGGGTGGCAGACGACGAATCAAAGACCGACGCTATAGAGTCTCTATCGTAAAAACTTCAGACCGGCGAACTGGCTTAAAGCGTCGCTGTGGATGGGACAGAAGATACAAACACCTTGATATTATCAGTGTAACTAACCGACGTACCGGATCAGTTGATCCCTCAACTGCCTGATCTATATCCGGGTGGTCTCTTTCTGTATTCTGCCCGGATTCAATCAAAGCTCATTTAAGGTTTGCATTGGTATCTCAAAGAATAATAACCTTTGAAAAATTTAAGATAGGTCGAGTAGACTGGGGCCTCCCTCGGTTTTAACCTCAGTTGTTCCCCAGTCCCCCTACAGAACCGGACAAGCGGATTTCCCACACATACGGCTCTTCGCACTCCAGTTTTTTTTTGGGGGGGGAGGATCAGTTTTATATTATGGTGAAATTGTGGTAATAATTTGCTGTGTGTAACAATGGATTATATACATGTGACTTGATTTTGGAGTTATAGTGCCGGAAATGAAATAACCCCTTTCTGTATTTGAGAGGGGTTATTCTTTTGTAATTAAAGAACTATAAAGACCGGATCACTTCATTCATTTGATCTACTGAAGCAACTGGATGAGTTGAGAATTCGCAATAAGGACTATATTGCTGTACCATCTTGGAAATTTCAACTTCGGTCCCTTCTACAATAGTGTAACCATCACCCTCACCAACAAAACAGCCCCAATCTTTTGTTAATCCTACCTCAATATCTTGTTGAACCAATGACATTAAAAGTGAGAACCCCTCACCACGTTCCTGAGGATTAATTGGGATAAGAGATCTGTTTAATTTCCAAAGCATCAAATGTTTTAATTCTCAAATTTGATAGGTTCTGGAACAATAGGTGATGGTCCCATTAGGTCAAATTTAATGTTCATTGTATAATCTCGAAGTTCTTGCACAACTTTTTGTACGGTTTCATTTTCTGCCCAAGTTGCCCAAGATTTAAAGTTGTCAAATTCATATGTTACGACTGCTTGATATGAACCAGTAACAGGCCTGTATGCTCTGAATTCTTTGATTCCAGGGACACTGAACTGGCGTTTCATGGCAGATTGAGACCACTTAGCATATTCTTCTGCTTTTCCGGGTAAAATATCCCATTTGCAAGTATAAAGTACCATTTTTATTCTCCTTAATTTGTAATTAAAAATATTCAATTAAAAGTTGATAGCTCCTCAGAATGTAAATTTCTAAGGAGCTATGATGTGCATAGTTTGAGTAGATTTTCCATTTTACAATCAACCAATTTGTTAAAATAATTTATAATCATAATTGTATGTTGATGACCAATCTTTATGGCTTTTTTTAGACAGAAATGTATTGATCACGGCCATAACCCACTAAAATATTTTATTGTTTTTTTATCAGCGTCACAGTTTCATAATACCCAGTGGATTTGATGAATGATTGAATCATTATCTTATTTCCGTCATCAGTAATTGTTGCTCTTCCATCGCTCCAGGAGAGGTCAAAAGTAATTGGATCACTGACATGATGAATAAATGCTTCATCAACCATTTTGTAAGATAAATTCCCTTTTATCATTTCTTCGTTTTTACCGACCCATTTTCCTCCATTTGTTCTGACACCTACAAATTGATTACCTTGTTGGGAAATTTTAATAATGTCTTTTTCAATCGTTGTTGAACTGGATATATTGGCCCCTTCTTTTGTTATTACAGCATTCCATTCACCATTTAGGTTATAAGCAGATCCAGCTGTTGAAATGCCCATTGCAAAGAAGCAAATTAATACAAATGATACGCCTATGATAATAATTGATTTTGTTTTCATAGCATCCTCCCTTATTCAAAAGTTAAATGACTCTATTGATATCTAATATGGAAAAATGGATAGCGTAATTCTCAGATATTCAAGAATAATCATAAGCCAACATCATCATTAAATTGATAACTACAGCCAAAATATTTCAGAAATTCGAATTAAGATCTAAAAGAGAGAAGTTCGTGTTGCAAAATGGGCATAGCCTTAATAAAATCAGAAGAGAATTCTATAAGGTGGCACGTCCATATTAATTATTAATTCATATCGAATGTATAGGGATTTGTCAATAAGATAAAGTATCTATATTTATTGAAAAAATCGATGATTTTATATGTAGGAATATTGTGAAAAATACTACCCATATTTTCTCTAAATGATCATATAAAAAATTATTTAGATCAAGGTTGAATTATTAGAATTTAAACAAAGTGTAATAACTTTTTGATGTCACCTGAAGTGATCTTTCTTTCTTTTTATAGTCACATAATCATGCTGCATTCTCGTATGTTTTCTGAATTTCAAAAGTTAAGAATCCTTGCATCAAGAGAAAACAGCACCTCTTAATAACTTTGGGAATGTATTGTTTTGGTATCTTTGAGCATTTTGGCTTCTGAATACTTCACCATCGGATAATAATGTTTGAGTAAAACTTATTGGAATTTATTTCTTAATTGGTGAGCACTTCTAAAAGTAAAAAAACACCAACTTGGTAGAAATTAAAACCTGACATAAATAGCCATAGGGCTCACTTTGTATGCACTCTATTTTTTTTCGAATTTCTATTTTATGTTAATGAGACTTATCAAAATGATCAATTATAATAAAATATTTAAAGGCTTGACAAAGTAGATTGCCTTGATCTAATGGATACATTAATGTGTTGTTGATAATGAGGGTGCATTATGAATAAACAAAATTTAGAAGAATTCGCTTACGAATCTATAATTGGACTCATTCTTGAAAATCATTTCAGCCCTGGTGATTTTTTATTGGAAACCGAACTCTCAAAAAAATTTCAATTGAGCAGGACGCCTGTCAGACATGCCTTGGCTAAACTTGTAGCAGAAGGTTTTTTAGAAAGAAAAAAAAAGAAAGGATGTTATATCCCTTCAGCCACCCCCCAAGATGCCAGGCATGTTTTTTATGCGAGGGAAAGAATAGAAGGCCTAACTGCTGCCTCTGCTGCCCGATATGCTGTAGACAGTGACATCGAATATTTATATGAATTACTTGAAAAAGAACAAAGGGTATCCAACCATAGAGGGGAGGAAAATAAGAGGTCTTACTTAAAGATTAATGAAAACTTTCATCTTGGCATTGCCAGAATAAGTCACAATAAATATTTAGAGCAGTATTGTACGAACATTTTCTGGCGTTCCCACGCATATATTCTGTTTTTTAACCCCGATTACAATGGATTGACTGCTATCGGGCAAGGCCTTGGCCCAACTCAGCATATTGAGATTACAAAAGCAATTGAGAACAGGAACGAAGAAAAAGCTGAAAACTTAGTAAAACAGCATATCCGGACTACATTTGAAGAATTATTTATAAGGATATAGACAGATAAATAGCAAAAATAGAAGGTGTATACTCTTTTATGTATCCATTAAAGGATTTTTAGAGGAGCGTATGGCGAAAAACTAATTTTTTACTTTAATTAATACGGAATAAATAAAATCTAAAGAGGGAGGATTGCATGGAAGAAGTCAAGAGTATTCTTTATCCGATCGCATTAACCGATATCTCTAAAAGGGTTGCCCCTTATGTGGTTACATTGGCAAAACAGCTTGATGCGAAGGTCCATTTGATTCATGTGTTGCGTCGGTTTGACTGGTTTGTGGACACCTATGTTTCTGATCCTCCCAAACCAGATTTTAAACGGATTGCCAGCGATTTTGAAGGGCAGGTACTCAAACAAGCCCATCAGAAGTTAGAGTCCTTTGTCAAAAAATATCTAAAAGATGTTCAGGTTGCAGACGCAAAGGTTGTGTCTGGGACGCATTACAAACAAATTTTAAACTATGTTGATACCGCTGGAATTGATTTGATTATCATGGGCAGAGGAAACACAATACAAAAAGTTGTATTCGGTTCTGTTGCCGAAAAAGTATCCAGGCTTTCCTCAGTCCCAGTAATGTTAGTTAAAAGCACTTAAGATAAGTCCATAAATAATTAATCGGTTTGATAATAACAGGAGTAAATTATGAGTTTTAATCGTGAAAAGCGTGATCCATATTTCTGGGAAGCCCTGGTATCGATAGCAGGTCTAATCCTATTCATCAGTCTGGCCATCTTACGCTATGAAACAGATGCCCATGTACCCATTCTTCTCGGCGTATTTGTGGCCGCATTGGTGGGTCTTCGAGCCGGATATTCATATAAAGAAATTGAAACCGGCATGCTAAACGGCATCACTAATTCGCTTCAAGCCATTGTGATTTTGGCCATCATTGGTATTCTTATTGGTGTCTGGATTTTAAGTGGTGTGGTTCCGACACTGCTTTTTTATGGGTTAAAAATATTACATCCCTCAATATTTTTGCCGGCAACGGTGATTATATGTTCCGTAACCTCTCTTGCCACAGGGACTTCTTGGGGGACATGCGGCACCATTGGTATTGCTTTGATCGGTATCGGACAGGGGTTGGGATTTCCACTTCCTTTGGTGGCAGGAGCCGTGCTTTCCGGTGCCTATTTTGGAGATAAGATGTCCCCCCTGTCAGACACCACCAATATGGCACCGGCTATGGTGGGAACTGATCTTTACACACATATAAAGCATATGTCCTATACCACGGGAGTCAGTTATGCCATCACTCTTGTGATCGAAATTGCACTGGGCTTTTATTACGGCGGTGGAGAAGCAAACTTGGAAAGTGTCAACCAGATATTAACAGGCATTCAGTCGCAGTTCAGCGTCAATTTGTTGTTATTGATTCCACCGGTAATTATCCTGGTCCTTGCATTTAAAAAAATTCCAGCTGTACCGGGAATTGTGATCGGAATAATGGCCGCCGGTGTTTTGGGGGTTATTTTTCAGAATAACAATTTTGGCAGCATTTTATCTGCAGCCTATGGCGGCTATACCATCAACAGTGGAATTGAAGCCGTTGACAACCTTTTAACCAAGTGTGGTTTTTCATCCATGTTGTCCACCATATCCTTGGTGATCTGCGACATGATGTGCGGCGGGATTTGGGAAAAGCCCAATCTGCGTCGGGTTCTTGTTATCGTTATTCTTAAAAAGGTCGAATCAA
>JAAEKY010000464.1 GCA_024227235.1 Desulfobacteraceae bacterium
TCAAAAAAGACAGGGGATCCCTTTGGGAGATAGTCTAAAAGGGTCCAATTTTTTTCATAAAAGAGGGAGAGGAATTTTCCCATATCTGGATGGTGATAGCCTGTTTTGATATCAGACAATACTTCTGCTAGATAGGATTTCTGCTCGCTGATTTCAATCGTTTCCAATAAGAAACTTAGCTTCTTTTCTGCCCGTGCAAAATCCTCTTCTGTCAAAATGATATCAGAGGCTGGGTAGATGGTCACAGTCTCTAGATTTTCTATTGACCTCTGTGTTTCCACATCAAAGGTTCGAATACCATCCACTTCGTCCCCAAAAAATTCCAGGCGATAGGGAAGTTCAGCATTTATTTCGTAAATATCTAAGATATCCCCACGGAGGCTAAATTCTCCCTGAGCGAGAACTCGGGACACTTTTTTGTAGCCAGTCGCTACTAGTTTCTTTACAATACTGTCAACTTGTATCTCATCCTGAAGCCGAATCTCATTAACGGCCTCTTGGTAATTTTTTGGACTAGGCAGCTGGATTTTGGCTGCAGCAAAATTAGCAACCAGAATACCTGGTTGCTGCGTGTTTAAGAGAAAATTCAAACTGTCTACCCTGGTCTGTCTCTTTTCTTTGGAAGAAAAGACAAATTCTGCCAAGGGACTATCATCTGTAAAGAAGTTGTAAACATATTCACTTCCCAGTAAATCTGACAGGCTGGCTACCAGATTTTCAGCCTCATTTTGACTACTTGTGAAAATGAGGATTTTCTCACTCAAGCTGTCAAAGGCTGCGCTCATAACCAGAGCCTTGCTGGTTCCAGACAGGCCCAAAATCAACTGACGGCTGGATGTATTCAGTTCTTGTTGCCATTTTTGAATCTGTTGGTTTTGCTGGATTATTTCAATTAAATTCATAGACCATTAAACTTTCTCATGACCTTTTCTAGGTCTTTTTCTTGTAGGTAATAGTTGACAGCACTGTCAAGTTTATCCAAGGTTTTGTCAATCTCAATGCGATCCTCTGTATCAAATTTGGATAGGACATGATTGACAACCGTCATTCCTGGTTTTGGACGACCGATACCTATCTTGATGCGGTCAAATTCCTGGGTTTTGAGATGGGCAATGAGGGACTTAATCCCATTATGACCTCCTGCTGAACCCTTTTGGCGGAAACGAATCTTCCCTACTACCATATCCAAATCATCATAGACCACCAATAAATCCCTCTCATCCAGCCCGTAGTAGGCCAGAAGGGCATGGACAGCCTTGCCGGATTCATTCATAAAGGTGGTAGGCTTGACCAAATAGATTTTTTGACCATCTATAAAGGTTGAGGCAATGTCTGCTTGAAAAATCTTATCATGGGTGAAGCTGACATTTTCTCTTTTTGCAAGCATATCCACCAACATAAAACCAACATTGTGGCGGGTTTCATGGTATTTACTGCCTGGATTTCCCAGACCTACAATCATCTTGACCATTTTTTTCCTTTCAAAAAGACCAAAAGGACTGA
>JAAEKY010000465.1 GCA_024227235.1 Desulfobacteraceae bacterium
ATGCGCCTAGGCGAAGGTACAGGAGCAGCTCTTGCCATAGATATTGCAGATGCAGCATGCAAAATCATGACACAGATGGCATCCTTTGATGAGGCTAAAATCTCGCGTTCCACATCAGGAAATATGCTTGATAAAGAATAACTCCATCTGATATATAATCATTGTTTTTAATTAAAAGTCCATGCAAGGAGATTATTAATATTAAAAATAAAACAGACTTCATAAATGCCGTTGTTGCAAACAGGAATGGCGAGATGTTTGATCTTCCTGATTTCGGCTGTGTTGGCATGGCAGGTGAGACTCTTTTCCCATTAACTAAGAAAGACACAATTGATATACCCTATGGCAGTGAACTTATGATGCTGCCGCAAAGAAAACCAATTGTTTACAGTTTTGAAACTAAAGAATTTGAAGTTCTTGAATTTAATCCTTATGAACCTGATGAGGAAGTCTATCCAGTGGCAGTTTTTAATTCCCCGGGATATGTAAACAAATATTTTCCAGCCTTTGAAAATGAAAAAAATGCAGACCTTCTTCCTCTTTTTTCCTATGGCGCAACAGGTTATGGAAAAAACGGTTTTCAATCTGCAGCAATTTTAATAGATGATGAACCCCGCCAGGATTTAAGGTTAATGCCCCAGAAAAAAATCACTGCCGGAATAAAAGCAATGCAAAAGAAATATCCTGACAACAGACTTATGAGGCATCTTGAAAA
>JAAEKY010000466.1 GCA_024227235.1 Desulfobacteraceae bacterium
CCACATCTCTAAAATACAGCGTTTTTTAAAAAGCCATCCCAAATATCAGTCGTTGATGAGACATATGAATGAGTTGCCCAGCCACCTGTTACCCAAGGGCAAAGTTGTGCCCACCATGCTCCAGGCTACAAACGCGTTGGCCCGGCATTTTCGGCAGTCCTTTGTGCTACCCTTTGACAAGTGGAATTCATCGCGCTATTTGAGTTCCATCGGCAGACAGCTTAATGGTAAAATTTCAAGGCTAAAAGGCATTGGCGCGGTGCCACCTGGTATATTCCTGCGACGCTTGGCATTATTAATGTGGTCAATGCCTCGCCTGAAACGAAGATGCGGACATTATTTGAGGAGGGGTTTGGGATTATTGGGGGAGCAATGGGGACTAAATTGGGGGCATCAGCAGGATTGATTGCCTTTACATTTTTAGGTTTAGGACCAATTGGTATGTTTGTAGGTATATTTATTTGTGCCACTGTGGGTGGATTGGTTTTTATGGAAGGTTTCAATCGGCTTGGCGGTAAGGTTTATAATATTGGTGAAAGTCAATTTGGAAATCGAGTGTATCATTCAACAGAAGAATTAATAGGAGCATTTTAGTGGATAACCCCATTGATCTTTTCCTTGATCTTTTTGCTATAAGTGCATGTTCTTGGCTACTTTACTGCTTTTTCATTTCGTTCCGTATTGAACGATTTATTGTCAAACGTTATGAACAAGAAACCGAGTTATTAAATTCTGTTTTTTTTCAAGAACATGCCACCTTTACAAAATCCATCCCTGATTTTTTTTCATCCGCTATTTACACTGGTCATCTTATCATATGCATGTGGGGATGGCGCTTTTTTAAAAACAAGAAAGCTTATAGAGATATAAAAAACCCTGAACATGTCTCGGACCATTTTACAAATAAAGAGATAGGGTTAGTAAAATGGTTTGCCATAAGTGGAATAATAGTCACGATACATGTAGCTGCCGTTTTCATTTTCGAGTTTATATGGCCGGGTGCATTTGGTTAACTTTTAGCTACGCTAAAAAGTTTACCCATTTTAATATTAAAGAGAGACCGGTCAATATTCTGCCCCAAATTACTCTCCAGAGCAACTCTTGTGGGCCTTTAATGATGCCGATAGATCTTTTAAAGGGAATTTGGGGAATCAGTTTATGCTCATGGGGTTTATTCGGTCTATATATTTCTATTCGAATAGAGCGATTCATCGTCAAGCGCTATGAAAAAGAGACCGGTTTGACTCAAACATTGTATTTTTCAGAATTAATGCCGTTTGCCAGATATTTGCCGAATTTTTTTAGCTCGCCTTTGTATATTGGCCATCTGTTATCATTTGTTTGGGGTTGGAAATTTGTAAAATTTATAAAAGAGAAAAGAAGAAAAGTAAAATACTATGATGATATAGACAGCCCTGAAGATGTTACTCGTTATTTTTCTATAAAAGAAATCCGACGAGTAAAGAGGTTCGCAATAATAGGCTTTATAGTCATTACCCACGCAATTGCCTATTATATACTTAAATTCATCTGGCCTGAAGCCTTTGGCTAATCGGCCAAGGTCAGCTTTTAGTAACTTTTATAAGAATGACACATATTGATCACTTCGTGGGGCTATTCAGTTTAAGCTCATGCTCATGGGGTATATACTGCTTTTACATATCTATTCGAATTGAGCGTTTTATAGTCAAACGCTATGAGAAAGAAACCGATCTACTGGATACAGTTGTCTTTAAAAAGCACACCACGTTTATACGATATATACCGAATTTTTTCTCACCCGCATTGTATTCTTCACATCTTCTCATGTGCCTGTGGGGATGGAAGTTTTATAGTAAAAGGAAAACATTTAGAGACATTAAAAATCCTGAATATGTTACGCATAATTTTTCATCAAAAGAGATCCAGCGCGTAAAACGATTTGGCATAAGTGGCCTGATTGTTACTCTCCACGTAATTGCCTATTATATCATTAATTCCATCTGGCCCGAAGTATTTAACTAATTTATTAACCGCAGGCTCACATAGACCGACGCAGACGGGTCAGCCAGATCAGTGTCTGCGTCTGTCCGCGTGTGTCTGCGGTTAATTTTTAAGGGCCACTGCCCTAGCCAAGCTTGAGTGATCGCATAGAGATAGAACCAAGGGTAACTTTTTCACAAAAGAATGAAATCTCGCTTCTCTTTTCCTGCATGGCCAGAATGTACAGCAACGGCAGATAGTGCTCATTGGTCGGTATGGCCAAACGAGCATTGTCCCCCAAGGTTTGGTAGGCGATGAGGGCCTGGTGGTCGCCGGCCTGGATCAGGGCTTTGAGTTTGGCGTCGAATTCCCGGGCCCAATCGAAGGCGGTGTCTTGCCACTTCATGACTCTGAGGTTGTGGACCATGTTGCCGCTGCC
>JAAEKY010000467.1 GCA_024227235.1 Desulfobacteraceae bacterium
GGAAAAGTTTTGAATTTGACCCCAATGGATATTGAAGATCGTAAGGTTATTGTCCAATCTCCAAAAAGTGGCAGATCTTCAGAAGCAGTTTTTCTGCCTCAAAAAATGATAGACAGGATGAAAATATATATCCGGGACAAAGAACTTAAACTAGATGATAAAATTTATCCACCACACAAAGGTATTTGGGCAAAATCAGCGATGTAGAGGCAATCATGGGGATTTTGATATAGAGTATCAGGTTGTTTTTTTGGTGTTTTCTTTAAACCAGTGAGTAAATTCTTCCAAGGGGTAATCACCTCTACCCAAATTTTCAAAAACTATAACTCTTTGCTCTGGTGAAACAACAAAATCCCAACCGTGCAATCTTAAAAATAGGCGTGATACAACATAAGCCGTTCTTTTATTCCCATCTATGAATCCATGATTTTTTGTTAATCCAAATGCATATGAAGCTGCCAATTCAGGAATATCAGGAAAACCGTATACCATGAGGTTTTCAGGCCTGTTAACAGCGTTTTCTATCAATCCAAGATCCCTTATTCCACTTGCACCACCGTGTTCTTTGATCTGTAGATCATGTATTACAAGAACTGTTTCAAGCTCAATCCAAGAATAGTTCATCTTTTGGATAATTCTCTCAAAAGGTCTTTATCCTGCTGCATTATTTTCTCAGCTTCTGCAACCTGTTTTGAAAAATTCTTATTATAGCCGCTTAAACGGTAACCACCATCTTCAGTCTCAGTAAAATAGAGAATCTCGCCTTCATTAACCCTTAATTTTGCCAAAGATTCTTTTGGTAATACAACACCTA
>JAAEKY010000468.1 GCA_024227235.1 Desulfobacteraceae bacterium
AAGTCTACTTTTTCAGGTGTCTCGCGGTATATTGCATCGGTTGTCCAGATTTTGCCTTTTGTAAACTTAAGATCCATTGTGTCAAGTTTTTTCTCAAAAGCGCTGATCAAAGATGCAGAAGGTTCAATAATAGGAAAATCATCACTGCTGTCAGTGTAATTTCTTGATGTACCCTCATCTGAAAATGCTGCTGTTGGTATGATCAAATCCCCTGCCTTAAGCTTGTCTGATACAGCACCACACCAACCTAAGACTAATATTTTTGAGACTCCTTTAGCTATCAGAGATTCAAGTAACACAACTCCATAGGGCGAACCAATATATGGTCCGGCATAGCAAACTTTTTCTTTATCTGTAAAACGAGTACTGTGATAAAAATTTGATGACTTAGGTTTTAAAGAATTTGACCTTATATTGTTAAAATCCTGATCACTGCTCACCAGAACTGCAACCTTCGAGCCATCAGAAGATTTTTTGCCCCTGGGTACCGGGATCAGAGATTCACT
>JAAEKY010000469.1 GCA_024227235.1 Desulfobacteraceae bacterium
CATTTGCCTTCCTGTTTTCCTTAATTTCTTTCCCAAAGGGGAGCAACCCGAGAAATGAAAGTTTCATACATTGTATGCCAAAGGGTATCCCAATTATGGTAAGGCACAGAGCAATCCCGGCAAGAATATATTCAACAAAAATAACAATGCCGCCACCAATTAATATCCAGAGTATGTTGCCAAGTAAACTCATTTTGTATTTAACTCCTTAACACTTTGCATATTGTACATAGACTTTATTTTTACCAGATTTTGAACAATATTAATATCCCGATCAACAGTCAATTTTGGCATCATCACAATTTCCTGGCGAGCTTTGCCAATAAATTGAAAACTTTATGTTGGTAATTCATTACGCTTTTTCATTTCTATTGCCTTTTCAGTACATATTGGAACACAAACCCCGCATCCATAGCAGTGCTCTGCATCAAAGGAAAGCCCATTACCTGTTAAATCTCTGGCATTAAACGGACAGGCTTGGGTACAAAGACCACATTCTATACACAAATCCGAATCTGTGACTGCCGTAAATTCCGAATGCACCACCAACTCAGTCCGTTTATATTTAGTCAACAACTGTAAATCATGACAGCAACAGGAGCAGCAGTTGCATAATGCAAATACTTCCTGATCTGGTCGATATAAACTTAAGTGAACAAGGCCTGCTTTACTGGCTATTTGTAAAACTTTGATTGCTTCATTTTTATCAACTCTTCGCGCTTCATTTTTAATAACTGCCTTATCGGCAACATTATTTAATAAGAAACAAACCTCTTTGGGTTTATCACATTGATAATTGATCCTGCATGCACATTCTGTTAAAGCAAAGGACTTTGCTTTATCAAGTATGGATATTGCCTGTTGAGTGGGGATAACCCATTGTTTTGCATCAAGAGACTCTTTAATGGGAATCACTTTTGATGTA
>JAAEKY010000470.1 GCA_024227235.1 Desulfobacteraceae bacterium
AATCGGCACGGCAACACTTTCAAGTGTGGCTAACTGCTCATCCTTAAACGCATACACCGCCTGCTGACCCGTGTTAAAATACTGCACAGTGTCTTCTTTCCCATCAATCAGTCTTGGAAAAAGATCATGGCTGGCACTGATGGTCTGGCCGCCATTTTTGGGATCAAGCAAATTAACGACACTACCTTCAATTTTGGCTGGAGTTGGCGCTTTAACCACAGCTTTTTTCACTTCAACAAAAGCAGCCTCAAGATTTTTAGTATTATCTGCATTAAAGTAACGTCCGTTTCCATTACTTGCGATACATTCCAACTGCATTCGTTCGGCTTTCTCCACATCAAAACCGACCACATTAACTCTAACGTTAATACCCGCTGCCACAAGTTTTGCCGATGCTGTACAGGGGTCTCCGCCGCAAGTTTCCATACCATCAGAAATAAGTACGATATAATTGTTCTGTCCCTTTAAAGAAGAAAAGGCACTTAAAGACTGATCCAAAGCATATGTTAGTGGCGTTTTACCTTTTGGCTGAATGGCATCAATCATCACGGACAAGTTATCAGGATTATTTTTACGGATTGGGCTTAAGATAGACACATCAGTACAGTCTCTTTCCTTGTTGTGCCCATAAGCCATTAACCCGACATTTGTCCCTTCAGGGAGGTCACTGACAAGGGCTTTGAGTACCTTTTTGGCCGTAGCTATTTTAGCAATTTTATCCACCTGTCCCCACATGGAATTTGAACTGTCCAGGATAAAAAGAATATTGGTTGAAGCAAAGCATGGAATTGAACCTGTCAGGAAAACCCAGACTAAAGGTAAAATAATAAAAGACCTTTTCATGATGCCTCCTTTTATAGGAAATAGAAAAATTATAAAAATAAAAATTTTAAAATTATTGGTTTGGAAAAATACTAATCAATAATTGTATTCAACCTTACTTATGAAGTCAAGAATATGAAACAGAATTGTGGTTTTTGCTTCCAACAATATACAATATGCTCTTGCCTTAGGATTGTTCGACTGATACCGTTATATTCACCGACAGTAAAGAAATGGGGGAATACATAACCAGAAACTGGATCTGATTGATGATGAAAAACAAGCAAAAAATAATAAGATCAGTATTGGGAATTGTAATCGCCATCTCCTTGTTCTTTTCCTCTGGTCTTAGGCTTCCAGTCTTGGATACTATAGCAGATAGCTATTTTCGAGAGGCAATTACAAAAGCTGGCATTGCCTATGCTACCTGCAGAGTTGTTAACGCATCTGTTTCCATTGTAAAAGACTCAAGATTGCAATTGGAACCAGCAGGTGTGGGGGTATCGTTGGCAGTAGGTCAGGCCTTAGACCCGATTGATGATATGACAGAGCGGTTGTCTGATGTCCTGGTGACAGCGATTACGTCATTAGGGGTTCAAAAACTGGCATATGAAATTTGTGTGTCATTAGCATCTCCAATACTGTCTGTCTTTTTATTTGTTCTATCCATCTTACTGTGGTTTGAGAATGATCGATTAAAATCATTTCAAAAAATCATGGTCCTGTTCGTCGTCCTGATTATGGTTGCTCGGTTTTGCCTTCCCATTTCTTCAATTGTAAATGAATTTTTAAACAAACAATTCTTTGTTGATCAAATATCTGAGGCCAGTAATGAACTGGCGGTAGGCTCAGCAGAACTTGATAAATTAAAGAATTTTTCACTTCCTCAAATAGATGGTGTTTTGGGAACTATTGAAAACAGCACTTCGTTTCTTAAGCGCAAATCAATTGAATTTCAAAATGCACTTGTATCAACTGTGAGCAATATGGGAAGTATTATAGAGAATCTTCTTAAGCTTACATTTTTATATGTTGGAATGTTTTTAATTCAAGTGATTATATTACCGTTGCTGTCGTTCTGGTTTTTGGTCAAAATCACAAATGCAACGATTGAGCTTACTCGTCTGAAAGAATTTTGATATTCACCCGACGATTTCTTGGTCCATCAAATTCACAAAAGTAAATACCCTGCCAGGTGCCAAGAACAAGAGCGCTGTTTTCTAAAGGAATAATTTCTGAAGGACCAAAAAGACTCACTTTTATGTGCGCGGCAGAATTGCCTTCCACGTGTTTGAAATGGTCGTCCCATGGAATTACTTTGTTTATGGTGTTTAAAATGTCTTTTTCAACTGCGGGATCCGCATTTTCATTTATGGTGATCGCAGCTGTAGTATGCATTGAATAGACATGGACAAGGCCGTTTTTAATTCCAGAGTCTTTTACGACTTTTTGAACCTGGGAAGTAATATCAATCATTTGAGTTCTTGCGTTGGTTTTTACGCTGATCTGCATTGCCGGCCTCCTTTAGTAAATACCAGGCACCAGATAAATTTGGCGCCTGGTTTGATTTGCCTTTAAGTGTTTAACAGCTCAAGTGCATTTTTGACAATATTTTCGGGAGAGAATCCATACTCTTTTAGAACAGTTCCACCAGGCGCTGACGCACCGAATTTATCAATGCCGATGACTTTACCTTCCGCGCCTATGTATTTATCCCATCCCATTGAAATACCTGCTTCAACTGCCAGTCTTTTTGTAATGCTGGATGGCAGGATTCTTTCTCTATAAGGCGCAGGCGCTTTTTCAAACAGTTCCCAGGATGGCATGGAAACTACAGCCGCTTTAATATTATGATCTTTTTTAAGCATATTCGCTGCGTCAACACAAATGTGGACCTCAGAACCCGTTGCAATAAGAATCATATCTGGATCTATAATATTATTAATCGTATATGCACCATAATTAAATTCACCGTCTTGATGGGATACATCAAGGGTTGGCAGTTTTTGACGGCTGAGTATCAATGCAGTTGGGGCGTCTAATGTTTCCAAAGCCTTTTTCCATGCCAGTGCAGTCTCATTGGCATCTGCCGGTCTGACAACATTAAGTCCCATGATAGCCCGCAATGATGCCACATGTTCAACAGGCTGGTGCGTTGGGCCGTCTTCGCCTACAGCAACACTGTCATGGGTAAATACATAAATTATCGGCAAGTTCATTAAAGCGGCCAACCGAATGGATGGGCGCATATAGTCGGCAAACACCAAAAATGTTCCGCCATAAGGCCGGATACCGGAATGAAGAAACATGCCCGTCATGATCGCTCCCATGGCATGCTCGCGAACACCAAATCGGATGTTACGGCCTTCCCAGGCATCTTTTTGAAATTCTGTAGAGTTGTTAAGATATGTTTTGTTTGAGGGTGCAAGATCTGCAGATCCTCCCATTAATGTTGGCAGGTTATCTGCTATAGCATTTAATACCTGACCTGAAGCAGCCCGTGTTGCAATGGGCGCATCTTCAGGATTAAACTGGGGGATTTTTTCGTCCCATCCATCAGTTAAAAAGCCACTGACGGCGTCAACAAAGCTGGCGGCTTTTTCAGGATATTGTGCTTTGTATCCATCAAAGATTTCTTGCCAGGTCTGCTCAAATCCTTCTCCATAGTTCAGGGCTTTTCCACAATTTTCCAGGACCTCTTCCGGGACATAAAAGTCTTTATCAACAGGTGCACCATAAAATTGTTTAGTCAATTTGATCTCATCTGCACCCAGTGGCGCGCCATGGGCATCGGATGAATCCTGTTTGTTGGGGCTGCCGTAAGCAATGTGGGTTTTTATCTGTACAAGAGTGGGTCTTGAAACCGCATCTTTTCCTGCTTGGATAGCTTTTTGGATTTCTTCAAGATCATTACCATCTGCCACTGTGACAACATGCCAGTTTTGAGCTTCAAATTTTGCTTTTACATCTTCTGTAAACGCAATATCTGTTTTTCCTTCAATTGTAATTGAATTATCATCGTAAAGAAGGATGAGTTTCCCCAGTCCAAGATGCCCTGCAAGAGAAATCGATTCTAATGCAACCCCTTCCATTAAGTCACCATCACCACACATGGCATACGTAAAATGGTTGATAATTTCATTTTTTTCCATATTGAACCTTGCAGCCATATGGCGTTCTGCAATGGCCATCCCAATGGCATTGGCAATTCCCTGTCCCAATGGGCCTGTGGTGGTTTCCACACCTGGAACTTCCCCGTATTCAGGGTGGCCCGGAGTTTTAGACCCCCATTGTCTGAAATTTTTCAAATCATCAAGCTCAAGGCCATAACCAAACAGATAGAGAAGACTATAGAGCAAAGAAGATACATGTCCGCCGGAAAGAACAAAGCGATCCCTGTCAACCCAAGCTGGGTTTTTAGGGTTGTGTTTTAAAAAGCGCTTGAACAGAACGTATGCTGCAGGCGCTAAGCCCATGGGTGCACCCGGATGGCCGGAATTTGCTTTTTGAACCGCATCTATACTAAGGGTCCGGAGTGTAGTGACGCTTAACTGGTCAAGGTTGGTTTTGGCTTCAGCCATTGTTTGTATCTCCTGTAAAATTAAATTGGTGTTACAAGGCTCTCATGGATTCCGGTTTAAGGGCTATTTCTCCTTTGAGTGCCTGTGATATCAGTTCAAGTGTTTTTTCCTTTTCTTCGGGCAGTTTCGCTCGGATGGGTAGATAGTTGGAGGCATGATTTGCATGGAAAAGTCCGTTAGAAAGATGAGTTGAAGCGATCATAAGCCCCAATTCTTCCAGCATTTCTTCTGGATTGATAAGTTTAAACTCCCCTTTTTCATACTGATCATTTAGTTCTGTCCCCGGTACCAGCATCAGGCTCAATGCCCCAACAAAATCCGGATCAATTTCAGACAGGACTCTTCCTGTTTCTATGGCATGGGACTTAGATCCTTGTCTCCCACCCAGGCCAACAAGAACAGTAATAGACAGCTTAATACCTGATTTTTTAATGCGCTGCCCCATTTTGATCATTTTTGCAGAACTTGCCCCTTTTTTGATTTCCTTTAAGAGCGTATCATCTCCAGTTTCAAGACCCATATAAGCGATTTTCAGGCCAAGACTGTGCAGCTCTTTTAGTTGCTCATCCGTCTTCATGCCAATACTTTTGGTGTTGGCATAAAGCCCCACTCTTTCTACCCATGGCAACCGATCTTTTATTTGTTTAAGGATTTTGACCAATCTTTTTTGGGGAATGATCATGGCGTCGCCGTCACAAATAAAAAGTCTATTTTGTCTTTGGCAGTGTTTTCTTGCAAATTCGATATCTTCAAAAATGATATCATCTTTTTTGATATTAAATCGTTTTCCCCTGAATGTGCCACAGAATGTACATTTATTATGAGAACACCCTAAGGTGACCTGCAGTAAAATACTATTGGCCTCACTTGGCGGCCGTATCATCATACCTTCATAATGCATATTGCTAAAATCCTAAAAAAATTTAAAGTATTTTAATAGCAGGTATTATTAAAAAATTCAATATGTTGATTTGATCAATTCACTTCAGCAGAATCTGAAAATCAGGGCTCTCCAATAGAGATACCCCACCATTGGAGTATATCTATTGGTAATAATAATTAATCAATACCCGCTCAGGACTGGTATTGCTTTTTTACCAGAAGTCTGTTTCTGGCCCACATTATTTTTAATGTATAGAGATTCATGTGGAAACATAGCCGGGCATGACACTATTGGCCCATATAATTGACTAAAACTCATGGCTGGAAAAGCCCATATACCATATGTGGGGGTGCCCAAATCTCTTCTGGACGGAGCCCTGTTAATAATAGTCAACTCCTTCAAACACAGCATCAGGAGAGAAAAATCATAGACAAAGCCTACAATGAAAAAGCTTAAACATATCGATGCAAATCAAAATACTTTTTCATTTCTAATTTTGAAATACTGATGCAAGGTATCAAAACTTTTAAGATGATATAAAAACAAGAGCTGGACGTTGAAATAATAATCATAGTAAAGGATTTCTTACCCATCAATTTATCATCATTCAAAAAAACAATTCAATCGTTTGTTTTTTGGATTATGATTATGCCGGAAAGTGAGAGAACCATTCCAAGAAAAAATAAAAATCCCAAATCCTGATCACCGGGGAGAAATCCCATGGCAGCAGTTGCTGAAGCAAGTATAGTTGTTGCAAGAGGTTGTGCATTGGTAGTAATAGCCACTTGAACGGGGGTAAGATGCTGCAATAGAATATTCCATACAATCATCATCGCAGTGCTGGTGATTAATATCATATAACCGAGTCCGAACCATCCAGCATTGGAAACAATTGAAAAATCAAAGTTTTTTAGTGTTTCTGCTGCAAAAGGCAACATGACGATAACCCCTAAAATAAGACTCCAAGCAGTTACAGCCAAGGCATTTTTTTTCCTGCAGATATCAGTTGCCAGAACGGTATACAACACCCAACAACAAACAGCACCGATCAACCAAAGATCACCCAACCTGAGTTCACTGATCTGGTCTCCGGATGCCCAGGGCCTTAAAACGATTATCACACCTGAAAATGCAATAAAAACACCGAGGAATTTTTGGAAAGAAGGTGTTTTTTTAGTAATTGTACTTGTTAGCATCAGCACGCCTATAGGCGTCATTGCATAGATTAAGGCAGAATGCCCTGGAACGGAAAGTTCAAGCCCTTTTAAAAAACAAAACTGGTTCATGGGAACCAGAAGTATGCCCAGCCCTAAAAGCAAAAGCCATTCCTTAAATATAAAATCAGGTTTAGGAATTTTCCATCCGGTAAACGTTAAAAAAACTATAGAAGAGCCAAGTCCTCTTATAACAGTTAATACCAATGGATTGGCAAAACTTAAGACAGCGGCCTTGCTGAAAATAAATGTACCAGCCGCGCCGACTACATGAAATATCATAAAAAGATATAGATAATTTTTTGGTATATAAGAATTTTGCATTATCTATAATTAAATAATTCCATGTTTACCCTTTCTGGTTCGATAAAAAATATTTGACCAGTTAAATTATCATGCTTTTTCCGATAATCCAATTATTAAAAAAGAAACTGGGTCATCAAAAAATTATTTTCACAAAAAGACCAAATACAAAGTTACTGGTAGCACTCAAGATGATTATCCCTGCCAAGAAGTCCTAAACGCTCAAATTCTGGATACAAAAAATATTCGAAACAATAATTCAGGAGAAAAATGGTTCTGGTAAATATAAGTTATGGAATTTTTCTATGCTGGCGATCCATTCACTAATAAATGTTTATGGTGGAGAAATAAGACTTCAATTGAAAAGTTTATTATTTTATAAGAGTTTGATATTGAGCATTTGATTAATAAACTGATTGGAGATAATTAATGACAATAAACGAACATTATATAAAACTGGAAAATATGATGCATTGTTCGCCATTTGTGACATATGCAGGGGCCAAAGTGACTGTGAAAAAAGGGGAAGCACATATTTTACTGCCTGTAAGAAAAGAACTTTTCCATGCCGCTGGCGCTATGCATGGAGCATTGTATTTTCTTGCATTAGATAATGCTGCATTTTTTGCTGCCAATTCCTTGGTTGAAGATGTTTTTGTATTAACAACCAGTTTTACAACATACATCACTCGGCCAGTATCTGAGGGTGTTGTAAGATCCGTCGGTAAAGTTGTAAATCAGAATCGATCCCAGTTTATCTGTGAGTCGATTTTGTTCGACTCAAAAGACAAAGAGATTGCAAGGGCAACAGGCATTTTTGTTAGAAGCAAAATACCTTTATCTGAAGAAATAGGCTATAAATATAATAGGTCGGGAAAATAGAAAAAGAAGGTGTAAAAGGAGAACACTGGCTACATAACTATCTATTTGGGCTTGATTTTCGGGTTTAAAACTCACCCAAGACTTTCCCTGTTTATGTTGCGAGTTTACCCCGCCTGATCCCGCAGACCCCGCCCCTTTTTTAAATAATACCCCGCCTGCCTTTCGTATACGCCGATTATAGATCTGAGGAGGTGCCCAGATCTATGAAAAAGAAAATACGGAGACGCAGGTGCAAACACTGTAATGATTTATACAAGCCAGATCCCCGTAATCTAAAAAGACAAAAGTTCTGTAGAAAACCAGAATGCAGAGACGCAAGCAAGCGATACAGTCAGCAAAAATGGTTAATGAAACCCCAAAACAAAGATCACTTCTCAGGTTCTGCAAATGTCATTCGTGTTCAGCAGTGGTGCCAGCAAAACTCGGGCTACATCGACCTGAAATTCACCCCAAATATTATTCTTTTCCTGTCGGGAAACACGTCATTTTCTATCTTCAATCAGACAGCCATATTAATTTAATTGGTATTTTAGATGGGAAGATGGATATCAATAAAAATCTGATGTAATTAATTTTTAACTCTTGGATGTAGAATATTTTTTAAATTGGTTTATTATTGTTCAACCTTTTCTATGGGGTCTACTTTAAAAAAGTCACCTAATATCAATTTGTCACGAAGGTTGTCATGAGGTATTTCGTGTTTTACTTGTGATTTTTTATAAAATGGTAATCCGTCAAAACTGAAAGATTGTAAATATGGAGGACCTTCATTGGGTAATACAGTTGTTTTCGGATCATAACTGGCATCCAAATAGAATTGTAAAGTAGAAGAATGATCAGCCAGCCAAAACCGCTTATCTCCATCTGGCGTTCTGCTTGATGTATATAAAACAGATTTTTGTTTCCAGGAAAACATGTCTAAATTTTTTATTAATGTTTTGCTCGGTCTATCTAATAATTTTTTATTTTTAGTTGATAGCAATTCATGAGGGGTGACTAATGAATATTCCTCCATTGATTCATCTGTATTGTTTTTTGAATAGCCAAGGCATTTATTAAATCTATCTAATGTGGCTTCTATTTTTTCATTTTTATGTTTAAGCCTGCTGTTTGTCAGAATTTTTCCAAGTGGGGCAACCACGTGAATTTCATCAGCAATATGCATTCCTGCAGCCTTAACATATGGGTGAAACCCTGCCCGTGCAATCGGAATAAATGTTGGCGTCTTTGTGTTAAAAATAAGATAATTCCCTGTCGTTATAAAAATGACATAGGATTTATCATCTTTTAAATTAATGATCGATTTAACGGTTTCCTCATCAGCTATGGCCTCATAAGGCGAAAGAATCTTTCCTGGGAAAATATTACAATTGAGAGGGATTTCGCTATATCGGGAGGATTGATCTCTATACCTGAAAAGGGTCAGGACCCCTCTTACGCTATTGGTGTAAAAAAGTACGTTCTTCTTTTTTGTCCAATGATCTTTGTTGTCATATGCTTCTTTTCCAAGCTTATCAAAGATATTTGTAATGGTTGTACCTGAGTCAAGTATGACCTTAATGTTTTTTATTTTTTTATTTGTGAGGCGTTGATCATTTTTTAATAAACTTAAGACTCTGTTTTTTAATTGCTCGATATAATTTAAAGCAATAAATTCTTTTTCCTCTGCATAATGCTTGGCTCTCATCTCATAAATTGTATCAGCCTGAAATAATTTTTTGTTTAAATGCGGGCCGAGATCTGAGGCTAATTTATCACTAACTTTTTCAATTTGAATATTTTTTTCTTTAAATTCGTTTTCTTTGAGTAAATATTTTTTTCTTTCTAATGCAAGACTTAAGTAATTTTTGATTACAATGATGGATGCGGCAATGATCGCTAAAATGGCGGCTGATAATTTGGCTATGGTCATCCATTCAAGAGTCGATTCGCCTGTGGTGACTCGATAAATGTAACAAAGATAAAATCCGGATAGTAAGCCCACAATAAAGCCGGTTGTGGTATTAAATAAATATTTTGGAATATTTACGAATATTTTTTTTATTTTTTCCGGGCAGAATTCATCATAGAGGATTGCCCATACTTTTTTTGAGTTATTATCCATACGTATACCTTCTTTTTTCTGATAATCGATTAGTATTGTAAAGTAGCACTGGCCACCGGTCAGTGAGACGATTTATGACAGTTTAAGCTTTCTGAAATAATTTATAGGGAAAATAAATATTTGTGTCAATCAGGAGACCCCTTATTTTTTAAAAAAGATTCAATGATTATAATAATAATTTGTCTGAAGCGAAATGTTATTTCCCGCAAGAATCGGGTGGCTATATTTGATTTTTTTGTGTATTTTGTGAGCATTTAAAAAAAATGATTAAAACCGTTTGGGTTTGAAAGGGAAAAGATAAGAATGGTAGGAGACAATAAAGTCATGGGAATAAAAGAATGGGGGTTGATTGCCATTCTTTCAATTATCTGGGGGGCATCTTTTTTCTTTGTGGAGCTTTCTCTGAAAACGATGACACCTTTGACCATTGTCTTATGCCGAGTGGGGTGTGCGGCCTTTCTTTTGCTGTGTTTTGTTCGGTTTACCGGGCGGAAAATGCCAAAAAATATAGGTATCTGGGGAGCCTTCCTGGTGATTGGTGCATTGAACAATGTCCTCCCTTTCAGCCTCATTACATGGGGACAAAAACATATTGATTCAAGTCTGGCATCGATATTAAATGCGACAACCCCTGTTTTTAGCGTGGTTCTTGCCCATTTTTTGACAAAAGAAGAAACATTAACTCAAAAAAGGCTGGCCGGCGTAATATTTGGATGGGTGGGTGTTGCTGTTTTGATTGGTGTAGACTCTATAAATGGTGTGGGTATGGAGATTGCCGGCCAGATTGCTGTGCTCGGCGCTGCGCTACTATATGCATTTTCTGCTATTTTTGGCCGCAGGTTTAAAGATATTGACCCTGTAGTTGTCGCAGCGGGAATGCTGACAGGTTCTACCATAATTATGTGCCCTATTGCCTTTGTTTTTGAACAGCCCTTTATTCTTGAGCCAACATGGATAACATGGACAGCGCTTTTTAGCCTTGCCTCAATTTCAACAGCGCTTGCCTATGTTATTTATTTTTATGTGTTGTCAAAAGCAGGCGCCACCAATATTTTGTTGGTCACTTTTTTAGTTCCTGTTAGTGCTATATTTTTAGGGATGATGGTTTTGGGAGAAACGCCGGGTTGGAATGCATTTGCCGGAATGATTTTGATTTTTGTGGGCCTGTCTTTTATTGATGGGCGTTTGTTTGGGGCGTCCAAATAATCTCACTTGAAAAAGCGGGTTTAGCCCGGATATTTCATGAAAGATTTGGGTTAGGACCATTCAATAATGGATTGAATTTTGGTGATCAGGTCCTGTTTACTAAAGGGTTTTTTAATAAAATCGGTGGCCCCCATTTGCATAATTTTTTTAAAGGTTTCATCTTCAGTTTCAGAGGTCAAAACAACAAATGGGATTTTTTTTAAAGCTGAGTGATTTAAAACGGCTTTGAGCAATTCAACGCCATTGACCTTTGGCATATTTATATCTGAAATGATTAAGTCAATTTTATGCTGAAGCAGACTGTCCAAAGCGTCTTTTCCATCGACAGCTTCCATGATGTTATTAAAGCCGGAGCTTTCCAAAGATTTTCGAATCAGATTTCGCAAGGTATTAGAATCATCTACTATCAATATGACAAAAGAGGTGTCCATAATTATGCCTTATTTTATTATTATAATAAAAGTACCATACCAGAATTGGCATGAACTTGAAATAGGCCAAACGTTTAATATAGGACTAACACAGGTATATTCCCCTGATACGCCTTGACATTTTGGTTTTTGAAACAATTATTATTAAAAAATTAATATTATTAATTAACCATTTAAAAGAACTGGAAATAGGAGTAACCATGGGAACAAAAAAAACACGTAAGTTTAAAACCGAAGTGCAGCAGCTTCTGCACCTGATTATTAATTCTTTGTATTCCAACAGGGAAATATTTGTCAGGGAGCTGATTTCAAATGCATCTGATGCCATTGACAAGGCAAGATTCAAAGAGCAAACAGACCCGGATCTGTTTACTGATGATAACGATTATCATATCCGAATCTCTCTGGATTCAGAAAACAACACCTTCCAGATTTCAGATAATGGTATTGGAATGACCTTTGATGAAGTGAATGATAATATTGGAACCATCGCTCAGTCAGGAACGGCTGCATTTATGAAAGCGCTCGAAAATTCCAAAAAAGAAAATACGCTTTCTCCTGAATTGATTGGTCAATTTGGTGTAGGGTTTTATTCAGCCTTTATTGTTGCTGATAAGGTAAGACTCGATACAAAAGCGCCTGGTGAAGATTCAGCTGTTAGATGGGAATCGGATGGTAAGGGTTCTTATACTGTTCAGGATGTTGAAAAAGAAACCCGCGGCACAACCATCACCCTTTTCTTGAAAGATTCTGAAGATGGGGAGCAAAATTTCACAGAAGAATATACCATTCAGCATATTGTAAAAAAACATTCTGATTTTGTGACCTATCCGGTGATCATGAATGTTGAAAAAAGTGAGCCTCTTCCTGAAAATGAAATCGTTAAAGATTCTGAAGGAAAACCCATTGGCGATACCTTTAAAAAAGTCAGAAAAGATGAAACTTTAAACTCCAGGAAAGCCATCTGGTCAAAAGCCAAAGAGGATGTGACAGACGAGGAGCATGAAGAGTTCTATAAACATATCAGTCATAACTGGGATAAACCTTTGGAAATCATTCATAAAAAGTTTGAAGGTGTAACTGAATATGATGTCTTGATGTATCTGCCTTCTAAAGCCCCCATGGATATGTTTCGCCCTGAAAGAAAACATGGGATGCAGCTGTATTGCAAACGCGTATTTATCATGGATGACTGCAAGGAGCTGTTGCCTGAATACCTTGGATTTGTTCAGGGTGTTGTGGATGCACCGGATTTAAACCTGAATGTGAGCCGTGAGATTCTTCAAGAAGACCGCCTGGTTAGAAATATCAAAAAGAATTTGGTTAAACAGATTTTTTCTTTGATGGAAGGCATGGAAAAGGAAAAATATGAGGAATTCTATGTTGAGTTTGGCCAGGCTTTAAAAGCGGGTATTCCTACAGATTTTGAAAACAAGGAGCGCTTAGCCTCCCTCTTAAGATACAAGACCACCAAGTCAGGTGACAAATATATTTCTTTGGATGAATATATTGAAAATATGAAAGAAGACCAGAAAGAGATTTATTTTCTTACTGGAGAAAGTCTGACCTCTTTAATCAATTCTCCGTTGCTTGAGTCATTAAAAGCAAAAGACTACGAAGTTATTTTAATGATTGATCCAATTGATGAATGGGTGACCCAGTCTCTGCCCGAGTACAAGGAAAAGAAACTTAAAAGTGCGGAAAAAGGAGACCTTGATCTTGATAAAGTAGATGATGAAAAGAAAAATGAATATTCAGCACTTCTTTCTTTCCTTAAAGGAAAACTTGAAGAAAAGGTAAAAGATGTTGTGGTATCAAACAGGCTTAAAGATTCTGTTTCCTGTCTGTCTGGCGATGATTATGGCATGAGTGCTTACATGGAAAAAATTATGAAAGCATCTGGTCAGAAAACACCTGATCAAAAACGGGTGATGGAAGTCAATGTGAATCACCCGGTTATGGATAAAATGAAAGACCTTTTTGAGACCGATACCACCAACCCTGTTTTGAAAGATTATAGTGATCTTCTATTTGATATTGCCATCATCAGTGAAGGCGGTAAACTGGATAATCCTGCAAGATTTTCCAAACAATTGGGAGACATGATGGCAAAAACAATATGATCATTTTCCTTGAAACTCTAGGATGTTCAAGGAACCAGGTGGACAGTGAAATCATGCTGGGAAAACTTGTGGCAAACGGTCATAGTGTGACAGATGATCCTTCCTGCGCCCATGTGATTATTGTGAATACGTGTGGATTTATATCAACAGCCTCTGATGAGGCTGTTGATGTTATTTTAGACATGGCAAAATTTAAGGAAAGAGGAATTTGTGAAAAACTGATTGCCACAGGGTGTCTTGCCCAGCGATATAAAGATGATGAAGATCTTGTTGCCACTCTGCCTGAAGTCGACGCCTTTTTAGGGACAGCGGCCTGCGATTATATTGTGGATGCCATCGAGAATAAAGAAACCAAAACCCTTACGCTTTTTCCAGATCCAAATAAAAGAAAGTTTCAAGATCTTTCTGGCCAATCCGGTCAAAGAGAACTGATCACAAAACATTTTTCCTACGTAAAAGTATCAGAAGGGTGCAATCGAAAGTGCACCTATTGTATTATCCCCCAACTTCGAGGTGCCCAGCGGTCAAGGCCAAAGGAAGATATTTGTAAAGAAGCCAAGGCCCTTGTTTCAAAAGGGGTTAAAGAAATTATCCTGACGGCTGAGAATACAACAGATTATGGCCAGGATTTACCGGATGGAGCAGGATTTGAAACTGTTCTCAAAGCATTATCGACACATTTAGAAAAATCATCATGGATACGGTTTTTATATACCCATCCTAAGACTTTGTCAGAACCCATCATTCAAGCGGTTAAAAATTCTAAAAATATCTGCTCTTATTATGATGTCCCCATTCAACATGCTGCTTCAAAAATACTTAAAAAAATGGGGCGCCCTTATACCAGAGAAGATCTTTATACTCTTTTTAAAATCATCAGGAAAATTGATCCTGATGCTGCTTTAAGAACCACTATTATTGTAGGGTTCCCAGGAGAGACTGATCAGGATTTTGCGGCATTGATGACCTTCATCAAAGACATCAAGTTCGATCATTTGGGCGTGTTTACGTATTCTGATTCAGATGACCTTAAATCTCATCTATTAAAGGATCATGTGCCAAGTGATATTGCAGAAAAACGACACGATATGATCATGGCAACCCAGGCAAAAATTTCTGAAAAATTGAATGAAAAATATATAGACAAGACCTTTGATGTTCTTGTTGAAGAAAACCCAGAACAAGGTGTATACCTTGGCAGGACTATGTTCCAGGCTCCAGAGGTGGATGGCCTTACATTTATTTATGCAGACGGACTTGAAATCGGCACCTTTGTTAATGTAAGAATTAATCAATGCTTTGAATATGATATTGCAGGAGAACTTGCATGACAAAAGGGATAAAACAACAAATCATTGAACAGGTGGCGCCGGATTTAGAAAAAGTTGAAATAGCACTTGAGCATCATTTGAATCCAAATCTTGACCTGGTAAAAGAGATTGCCTCTCACCTTCTTTTCAGCGGTGGGAAACGATTAAGACCGCTTTTAATGATTCACAGCGCAAGACTCTGCGGTTACAATGAGGGATATGAAATCCAATTTTCCACCATTTTTGAATATCTTCATGCTGCCACTCTTTTACATGATGATGTTGTAGATGAAGCTGATATCAGACGGGGAAAAAAAGCTGCCCACACCAAATGGTCTGCTCCCAAAGTTGTATTAACCGGAGATTTTCTCCTGGCAAGAGCGCTTAATATTGCAGCAAAAACAAAAGAACCCGATATTATTAGTGTCATCGCTAAAATTACTCAGGATATGTCCCAGGGGGAAATTGACCAGCTCAACAAAAAAGGAAAGCTTGATCTTTCAGAAGACGAGTATCTTAATGTCATAGAAAGGAAAACTGCTGTTCTAATTCAGGGTGCCTGTCAAAGTGGTGCGATACTCGCAAAAGCGCTAAAAGAAAAAGAGGATGCTTTAAATCAATATGGATATCATTTGGGCATGGCCTTTCAGATGGCTGATGATCTTTTAGACTATACAGCCAGTGCCCAGGAACTTGGGAAAAATCCAGGGGCAGATATGCGGGAAGGCAAATTGACCCTTCCACTGATCCACAGCCTTGCTAATGCAACTATTGAGGACAAAGACTGGATGGAAAAAGCCATTAAAGCAGAAAGTTTTGATCAGGATCAGTTTGAAAAATTAACAGAAAAATTATATAGCTATAAGGGAATTAAATATACACAGGACCGTGCAAAAGATCATGTAAAAAAAGCAAAGGCGTGCCTGGATAGTTTTGATGCGTGTCAATCTAAGCAACTTTTGTGTCTGATTGCAGATTATTCTATAGAAAGAAAAGTGTAAAGAAAGGGTTAAGAATGATTTTTTCAAAGAAAATAGGTGCCAGCCTTTTTATATTATTTGTTGGCTTCATATTTATTTCAGAACCATTATTTGCAGCCAATCGGTCTGATGTCTTAATTGATGTGACCACAGGCAAGAGAAGAGTGATTAACCATAATATCCAGCAGGCCAAGCAAAAAGCAGTATCAGATGCCTTGAATGTCGCGTTACAGAATGCTTTTGCTGAACTTGTATCCAGACAGGTTTTTGCTTCAAACCTTGATTTTTTTTATGATAAGGTCCTTTCTCATACCTCTGACTATATCATTACCTATCGTGTCCTTGGTGAAATTGAAAATAAAGGCCATTATCTGGTGGGTGTTGAATCCAAAGTGGATATGAAGCTTTTAGAAAAGACAATGACTGAAGCACGGATACTCAATGCAAATCAAGATAAGCCTGTCCTCCTGTTTTTTGTGGCAGAAAAGATGCCATCTGATCTTCTGCCTAAATATTGGTGGGGTAATAATCCTATCCCGTATCAATCTCTTGCAGAAGAGACCATTATTAAAAAAATGATTCAGGAACGGTTTATTATTACAGGAAATAGTAATGAGCGGCCAGACCCCTCTTTTTATGATATTACGTTTAGCTCCATTTATGATGTGGCAGCAGCTAAAGACCTTGGAAGACAGATGAATGCGGATATGGTTGTATTTGGAAAAGCAAGCTCATCAGAAGCCATAAATCGAATGGGTGAAGAGAAAACCTTTAATGCTAAAATTAATCTTGAAGTATTCAATCTTGAAACCGGTGAACGGGTTGTTATATCACAGGTTCAAGCAGTGGCAAAAAGTGATATGGATTTTGAAGGGAATGTCAACGCAATTGTAAAAGCAGCGGATCTTTCAGCCACAGACCTGAGCGAAAAAATTGATGCGTACTGGTCAAAAAATTTAAGAAAAGAACATGTTTTTGATGTCAAAATAGAAGGGGATAATTTTTTGCCCAGGTTCCTTGCATTAAAACAGCGGTTTAAACAAATGCCCGGAATTGAGAATATGCAACCCAAAGAAATGGGCTCTAAAGACGCTGTAATGGAAATATTTTATAAAGGAAAACCAACCCAGTTTGCAGATGCAGTTATGCTGAAAACTTTTGATTCTTTTGGGTTGGAAATTATGACTGTAACCGATAGTTTGGTCACGATTGAATTTATTGAAAAAAAAGACTCTTCTATGTTTTTGGATGATTCTGAAATCACTACAAATCCAGTTGAGGAAAACCAGGATGTAACACAATAAATCCCTACGTTTTTCTTGACACAAACCAAGGGTTTTGCTAATAAACCATAACGTTTTTTAGGCGCGTAACTCAGTTGGTAGAGTGCTACCTCGACACGGTAGAAGTCAGCAGTTCAAGTCTGCTCGTGCCTACCACGAATATCAAGGGTCTTGGGAATTTCATCCAAGGCCTTTTTTAGTTTTTGTGACCATTTTGTGACCGGTCTGAAAAACTTGGCACTTTAATTTGGTTCAAAAATGTATAAATTGATTGGGTTGATTGACTCAATGATAGGACAACTATTGTTGACCCTAAAGATTTTTATTTTCTTGTTGATTAGGAGAATAAGTCATAACTCAAGCCATCCTTTCAAATTGATCCTCGAAGATTAAATTTTAAATAAAACAAAAAGTTTTTTGA
>JAAEKY010000471.1 GCA_024227235.1 Desulfobacteraceae bacterium
CCATACCCAAAATTGCAATAATATCTTGACGATCTTTATATTTTTGCATTGTCTTCTGTGTTACACGGGCAACATTGTAGTGTTCTTCTCCAATGTATGCAGCATCCAAAATTCTGGATGAAGAGTCAAGCGGATCCACAGCAGGATAAATACCAAGTTCAGCAATCTGACGAGAAAGAACAACTGTTCCGTCAAGATGACCAAATGTAGTTGCAGGTGCAGGGTCAGTTAAATCATCTGCAGGTACGTAAACACATTGTACCGCTGTGATAGAACCTTTATCAGTTGAAGTAATACGTTCCTGGAGCTCACCCATGTCAACCGCAAGAGTTGGCTGATAACCAACAGCAGATGGCATACGACCCAGTGTTGCAGACACCTCTGCACCCGCCTGAGTAAAACGGAAAATATTATCAACAAAAAGAAGAACGTCCTGACCTTCTTCATCACGGAAGTATTCTGCACAAGTCAAAGCAGAAAGTGCAACTCTTGCACGTGCTCCGGGAGGTTCTGTCATCTGACCATAAACCAATGCACATTTTGGAAGTACGCCGGAATCTTTCATCTCATGATAAAGGTCATTCCCTTCACGAGTTCTTTCTCCAACACCACCAAATACAGAGATACCACCATGCTGCATGGCTATATTGTTAACCATTTCCATCATAATAACGGTTTTACCAACACCAGCACCACCGAACATACCCATCTTACCACCACGAGGGAAAGGTACAAGAAGATCGATAACTTTTACGCCGGTTTCAAGAACCCTTACTGTAGTGTCCTGTTCCGTAAAAGCAGGCGCATGTCTATGGATGGGGAGCGTTTTTTCCTGTGAAATTTCACCAAGTCCATCAACAGGTCTACCAACAACGTTGAGAACTCTACCAAGAGAAGCTTCACCAACTGGCATCATGATTGGTCCGCCAGTATCTTTAACAACCATTCCTCTTTGAAGACCATCGGTTACGTCCATACCAATACAACGAACAACATTGTCACCCAGATGCTGAGCAACCTCGAGTACGAGGTTATCTTCCATATCACCAATCGTCGGGTTGGTTACTGTTATAGCTGTCAGAACCGCAGGAAGATTTCCGGGTTCAAACTCAACATCAACAACAGCACCGAGTACCTGGGCTATTTTACCTATATTTTCAGCCATTTTTTTCTCCTTAAAAGCTGTTTTTATAAAAAGTATATCTTAAAAATTTATCCCTTAAGCGCTTCTGCACCGCCAACAATATCCATAAGGTCAGCTGTAATACCGGCCTGTCTTGTTTTATTGAATATTGTTTGGAGTTCATCAACCATATCTTCGCATGCTTTGGTCGCATTTTCCATTGCTCTCATTCGAGCAGCATGCTCACTAGTTGATGTTTGGAGCAGTGCATCATATATCTGAATAAAAATATTCTTTGGCAGCATCTCACCAAGCAATGCATCTGAAGAAGGTTCACAGATATGTTCCGGAAGAAACCCGGCACCCTGATCAACATCTTTTTCTTCAGCTACGTCATCCAATGAAGGAATGGGAAGAACCTGTTTTAGCGTTGCTTCCTGTCTTGCCATGGATACAAATTCAGAATAAACCAGATATACTTCATCAACAGCTCCGTCAAGGAAACTGTCTATCAATTTCTGACCTGATCCAGAGGCCACTGAGAATTCAAAATTCCCGCCAACAACACCAATGAATTCATCCTCAATGGGTTGGGGCTCCTTTTTAAAAAAATCTCTACCTTTTTTACCGAAACAAATCAGGGAGACCTCTTTACCTGCAAGTTCAGAATTGATAAATTTTTCAGCTTTTGTAATTAAATTCGCATTAAAACCGCCACATAATCCCCTGTCAGATGTACAGAGGATGAGCGCCACTTTTTTAACCTCATCACGGGGAACAAGCAAAGGACTTGCATCCTCACCGGATTTTCCGGCTATGCTTCCCAAAACTTCAGCAAATTTGCTGGCATAGGGGTTAAATGCCTCCATGCTGTTTTGAGCACCGCGTAATCTTGAAGTGGCAACCATTTTCATGGCAGAGGTAATCTGTTTAGTCTTTTTTACACTGACTATTTTTGATTGTACTTCTTTTAAAGTTGCCATATAATCCTGCCTTTTAGCCTATAAGTTATTAAATAATGATACGAAAATTTCCAAGTTGCTATACAGCATCCTTGAATTCTTCGTCATAGGCTTCTAAGGCTTGTTTCAGTTTACCTTCAATCTCATCTGTAATCTCTTGTTTTTCTTTAAGACCACTAAAAATTTCAGGAAAACGATTTTCAATAAATGGATAAAGACCTTCTTCATATTTAGCAACTGCTTCTCTTGGATATTTATCAATAAAGCCTTTTGTACCGGCATACAAAGCAGTAACCATTTTTTCCATGGGAAGTGGTTGGAATTGAGGTTGTTTAAGTAATTCAACCAGTCTTTCACCACGAGTCAATTGCCTTTGAGTGGCTTCGTCAAGATCAGAACCAAAGGCAGCAAAAGCTTCCAATTCACGAAATTGTGCAAGGTCAAGTCTCAAAGTACCGGCAACTTGTTTCATGGCTTTAACCTGAGCTGAACCACCCACTCGAGATACAGACAAACCAACATCAATTGCAGGTCTGATCCCAGCAAAGAAAAGGTCCTTATCAAGGAAAATCTGACCGTCAGTAATCGAAATAACGTTTGTTGGAATAAATGCAGATACGTCACCTTCCTGAGTTTCAATAATCGGAAGTGCTGTCAAAGAGCCTGCGCCTTCAGCATCACTGAGTTTTGCAGATCTTTCAAGAAGTCTTGAATGGTTGTAAAAAATGTCACCAGGGAAAGCCTCACGTCCTGGTGGACGCCTGAGAAGCAAAGATACCTGACGATAAGCTGCGGCTTGTTTTGAAAGATCATCATAGATAATCAGGGCATGTTCACCTTTATCTCTATAATATTCACCCATTGCACATCCGGCATAAGGAGCCAGATACTGCATAGCAGCAGACTCAGAAGCAGATGCAATAACAACAGTTGTGTAATCCATTGCACCATGTTCTTCAAGAGCAGCAACAACCTGAGCAACAGTAGATTTTTTCTGACCACAGGCGACATAAACACATTTAATGCCACTTTCTTTTTGAGCAATAATGGCATCAACAGCAACTGCTGTTTTACCAATCTGTCTGTCACCAATGATCAATTCACGCTGTCCACGACCAACAGGGGTCATACCATCAACAGCTTTTGCACCCGTGTAACAGGGTTCATGAACACCTTTTCTGGCAATAACACCTGGTGCAACCAATTCCATGTTCATATAAGTATCTGAACTAATGGGGCCCTTACCATCAACAGGCTCGCCAGTAGTTGTTACAACACGTCCAAGAAGTGCTTCACCAACAGGAACTGAAGCGATACGGTCAGTTCTTTTAACGACATCACCTTCTTTGATAACCTTGTCATCACCAAGAATCGCAACACCAACGTTATCAGCTTCAAGGTTCAATGCAAGTCCCAAAATTCCACCAGGGAATTCAACCAACTCCATGGCTTTTACTTTTTCCAGACCGTACACACGTGCAATACCATCACCAGCGGATAGAACAACACCTGTTTCACTCAGGTCGACATCTGCATCAAACCCTTTGATTTGGTCTTTTATTATTTGGCTTATTTCTTCTGCTTTAATTTCCATTAGACACTCTCACCTTTTTTTAATGTTTCTCTCATATTAATCAGCTGAGTTTTTACGCTGCCATCCAGAACAAGATCGCCTATTTTGGTTACTACACCACCAATAAGGCTTTTATCCTGCTCAACATTAAGAACAATATTTTTCCCGGTCTTTTTTGATAATGCTTCTTTAATTTTATCAACAGCATCAGAGGAAAGTTCTGTTGCTGAAACGATACTGGCCTTGACAACACCATTAAGCTCATCTGCCAGATCTTTATAGTAGGAAGCAATTTCTCTTAAAAAACCGATTCTTCCCTTATCAAACAAAAGAACCAGGAAAGATTTCATAATAGCAGACAGATCTGTTCCAGCTAAGACAGCCTCAAGAACCTTTTTTCTGTCATTTTTATTATACAAAGGATTCGTTAAAGCTAATTCAAAACCGTCCTGTGTATCAAAGAGCCCAACAATCGATTCAAGCTCAGCATTGTATTGTTCTGCCTGGCCATCTTCCTGGCCGATTAGAATCAATGCTTTGGCATAACGCCTAGAAACTGCTAAATTTTTCATTATGCCACCACCTTTTTCAAATAGTCATCAACAAGTTTATCCTGATCGTCGGATGAAATAGAGGCAATAATAACTTCTTCAGCTTTTTCCATTGCTTTTGCTGCAATTTCTTTTTGAAGCGCAGATTTCGCAGATTTGAATTCTTGTTCAATGGTACGTTTTGCCATATCTTCAAGTTTTTCAGCCTGTGCTTCTGCTTCTGCAATAATTCTTGTTTTTGCTTCTTCGCCCTGTTTGATGTAATCTTCAACAATCTGTTTAGATTCCTGATCAAGATTTTTAAACTTGGCCTGATATTCAGCAAGTTTGGTTTCAGCTTCTGCTTTTTTTGCCTCAAGCTCTTTTATCTCATCTTCAATGCTTTTTGCACGGGAAGAGAAAAAATTTGCAACTGGTTTTTTTGCTATAAAAAAAACAGCGACAACGAGAACACAAAAATTCAATGCTTTCCAGGTATCGACGCCTAACCAAGCATTATGCACTCCGCCATGAGCATCTGATGAGCCCCAAGCAAACCCACATACCGTCAAGGTCAAAGTTGTTACTAAAAGAACACCATTAAATAGTCTCTTATTCATTTCATTCTTTTTCATTAGCAAGCCCTCCCCAAAATCTTTTCGCCGATAGCTTTAGCATATGCCTCAACCTCAGCATCCAGTGCTTTGCGAGCCTGCTCTGTTTCATCAGCAACCTGCTTTTTAATTTCAGCAAGATTGGCCTGAGCTTTCTTGTTAATTTTGTCGATTATTTCCTTTTCTTCTTGCGATGCTTCCTCTATAAAGGTTTCTTTTTCTTTCAACCCTTTTGATCTGGCTTGTTTCAATCCATCTTTGTAAGCATCTTCTCCAGCAACAAGGTCGCCTGCAGCTTTTTCAGCCCCAGTTTGCATACCTTCAATTTTTGCCTTTCTTTCAAGAAGAACATTACGGATTGGTTTGTACAGAACCAGATTGAGCACAAAAAGCAGAACCAGGAAATTGATCATCTGATATACCACTGATATATCAGGAATCACAGTTATCATAAAAATCCCCTCCGCCAGTTAATAATTATAAAAAAATCAACTACTTATATCCTACTGACTGTTTTTACGCAAAAACAGTCCAAATTCAAATCAAATCGTGACTTGAGTACCATCCAGGCAACCATTTGTCAACATTGAATAATAAAATTTTTCAGGCTTTGATACCTAATATTTTATCCTTCTTTCTGGCGGATAAAAAAATGTGAAAAATACCTTATTTTTAACAACCATTTAGTTATTTAAGTCTGATCAACCTATAATCTAAAAATTAAAAAAAAATGCGCTTTTTATCAAAAAATTGACGTTTACACCTATTACATTTTATAGAAGAGGTGCTATAACACAAATAAATTAACATAAATTAATAACCTTACATCAAAATTTATCTACAGGCATGGCTTAAAAAAAATATTTTAAAATAATTTCTTAATTTATAAGGTGACGCAATTTTAATGATTATAAAATTAGTTTGATGAAAATTTACGCATACTGATATTCAATAAAATCCCAAATCCAACCATATTTGTAACAACGGATGAACCGCCATAGGAAACCAGGGGCAAGGGCACACCCACTACCGGCATAAGCCCCATGACCATACCGATATTAATAAATATTTGCCAAAAGATCATCGCTGTAACACCAAAAGCCAAAATAGAACCAAACATATTTCGACAATTATAGGCAATATTCAATCCCCAGAATAATAGGATAAAATAAAGCATTAAAAGAATACTGCATCCGACAAGGCCCCACTCTTCAGCAAGAACAGATACAATAAAATCCGTATGCTGTTCCGGTAGGAAAGACAGGGCATTTTGAGTCCCTTTCAAAAAACCTTTGCCGGTTAACATTCCTGAGCCGATGGCAATTTTTGATTGAATAATATGATAACCCGCCCCAAGAGGATCTCTATCAGGGTTTAAAAAAGTTAAAATTCTGGATTTTTGATATTCTTTTAAGGTAAACCAAACCAATGGAATAGCCGAAAGGCAAATGCCTGTTAATGTATAAAACACCCTTTTCTCAACTTTAACAAAAATTGTAATTGATGCTGCAATTAATAGTAAAAGAAGCCCGGTTCCAAGATCTGGTTGGCTGACTATCAATACAAAAGGGATAACACATAAAATAATGGGCTTAATCAATTTCCTAAAGTTAAGTCCCATCTGCGATACTGAATTAGAATAAACGGATGCCAGGCTGATTATCAAGGCGATTTTCATTAATTCAGAGGGCTGAATCCTAATAAAACCGAGTACAAGCCAACGCCGCGACCCCCCGCCGAGCTGTCCAAAAAGAATAACACTAATCAACAGCCCGACACAGAGCGCATATATGAATAAATTCAACTTATCCAGTTCTCTAAAATCAATCAACAAGGCGATCATCATGATAATAAATCCTGATCCCATCCATATCATTTGCTTCTTAAAAAGAATGTGGACCGTACTTGCTTCATGACCGGCGGTTAAGGCGCTGTATAGAATAACAAGACCAACCATACCGATTAAAAAAATCAATACGACAAATCCCCAGTCAAAATTCTCTATCAGCCGCCTGTCAAACATTTCTTACTCCATTATTTCTTCTTTTATCATATAATTTCGAGTATATTGTTCTATTAAAGCACCTGCTATAGGGGCAGCCGCACTTGATCCATGCTCTCCGTGCTCAATTATGACAGATACTGCAATGACAGGATCCTGAGCAGGTGCGTAGCAGACAAACCAGGCGTGGTCCCGCAAAGAATATTCTAAATTCTCAGTTTCCACTTTCTCTCCTTTTTTGATACTAAACACTTGAGCAGTACCGGTTTTCCCTGCAATTTCCACATCTTTAAGCCGAATACTTCGAGCGGTTCCACGTTCACCATGCACCACTTTTAACAAGGCCACCTTAACAAGATCCAAAGTCTCTTTACTTGCAGGTAACCCCCCTGTAATTTCAGGTTCCATCTTTTTAACCAGATTTCCATGACTATCTTCGATGGTTTTTACAATTCTAGGTTTGTATAGGGTACCTCCATTACCGACAGCGGCAATGAAAACAGCCATTTGCAAAGGGGTTACCAGATTATAACTTTGCCCTATTGCCACAGAAAGCGTTTCCCCGCCCTGCCAGGATTCTTTAAACCGTTTCTTTTTCCAGGCTGATGTTGGGATGAGGCCTTTTTTTTCGTTTTCCAGCGTAATACCTGTTTTTTTCCCTAGTCCTGAACCCATTGCATATTGTGCCAAAGTATCAACACCTATTTTATCTCCAGCTTGATAATAAAAAACATCACAAGATTGTGCAAGACCACTAATGACATCCATTTCACCATGCCCAGGTTTTTTCCAGCACCGATAGACTCTATTGCCATATTTGAGAAACCCCGGACAATATACCGTGGTATTTATATCAATATATTTTTCTTCAAGTGCTGCAAATGTGGTAAGAATTTTATAAGTAGAGGCGGGGGGATATTCTGCCTGAATAGCTTTATTATTCATTGGTTTGCCTGGATCAGAAATCAGCTTTTTCCATTTTTTACTGCTAATCCCCCCTATAAAATCATTTTGATCAAAGCTGGGACTGCTGGCCATAACGAGGACATCTCCATTCTTGGGATCAATGGCAACAACACTACCATCCTTGTTTTCAAGCATTTTTTCTGCAGTCTTTTGCAGCGACTGATCCAAAGTAAGATTTAAATCAAGCCCTGCAATGGGTTCGACTGTTTTTAATACTTTTATTATCCTGCCGTTGGCATCAACTTCTATTTGTCGGCCCCCTCGTTTTCCCTGCAAAAATTTTTGAAAACTCTTTTCAATACCATATCTGCCAATAGAATCACCTGACTTTACTTTTGGATATTTACCGCTTTTAAGTTCCTTGCTGTTTATTTGCCCCAGATATCCTAAAAGATGAGCCGCACTTTTTTTATAAATATAATGTCTTGTCGGTTCTATATCGATATGAATTCCTGGAAGATCAAATTTATGAGCTTCAACTATGGCGAGCTGATCCCTTGATATATTACCTTTTAATGTTACAGGTTTATAGAATGACCTTTTTCTAGCTTGAGCGATCTTCTCCATTAATTCATCAAAAGGTACTTGAATAAGATCTGCCACTTTTTTAACCGTCTTTTTTATATCACCTGCATCTTCAAGCACTATTTTAAGATTAAAAGATGGCCTGTTATCAACCAGCAATTTTTTATTTCTATCAAATATAAGACCCCGAGACGATTTAATGCTTTTTAAGCGGACCGCATTTTTCTCAGATTGAAGCCTGTATTCTTCGCCTTTAATAACTTGAAGATATACCAACCGAAAGAACAAAAGTGCAAAGACAAATAGCACACAGATACTTGAAATAATAAGTCTTTGTTTTATCCAATCTCTATCTGGATTTTTAGTGAATCCGGTCAACGTCACCTTCTGTATTTTTGAACAAATAGTTCATCAAAAAATTTGATACAAGATTCCAGTTCTTCTTGCAAACGGTTACCAACCAAATACTGGGCGGAATAATAATAAACCCCCAGAATACCTGCGATAGCAAAAGACTGACATTAAGGTTTAAAGTTGCATTGTCGCCTTGATTGATAAATATTGAAAATATAAGTAATCCTTGCTGGATGAGTACAGACACAACACTGATAATAATGACAAAAACAATACTTTCTTGAAAAAGTAATTGCCGAACAATTTGCACAATAATATAGATCCATAAATATGAAAATATATGATAACAAAAAGGAACCCCAGAAATACTATCCATGACACACCCAATAAAGATAATAACTAAAACCATTGAATAGTGTGATGAAATAAGGCTCAAAAAGAGGACATCAATAATCAGCAGATCAAAACACTGAGAGAACCAAGAAAAAGAGGGAAAGATAACCGTTTGCATAACGATTAACAAAAGGGTAAAAAGGATTAAAAATAATGCATTCATTATTTAAACACTTTCAAAATAATTCATCTGGCTCATTTGGCATTTTTAAAAACAAGGACCTCTTCAATTTTATTAAAATCGACACTGGTTTCAATCATAATATCTTGGAAAAGCTGTGAATGGACCTTTGTTACTTTTAAAATTCTTCCAATTTTAAGTCCTTTAGGGAAGACCTGATCCATACCGGATGAAATAATCATTTCACCCTCTTTCACTTCATCCTTTCTTAATGCATATACAAAAAAACAATTGTCATCATTGTTTCCTTTTACAATACCACGGACCCGGGAATTTTGAACAAGAGCATCAACAGCTGAGTTTCTATCTATAATCAAAAGAACTCTGGAATAATTTTTAGCAACTTTGATAATCTGCCCTACAATTCCTTCTGATACAAGAACGGGGCTACCTTTTTCAAGCCCATCTTTAGCACCTTTATCTATCATGATAGTTTTAAACCATGGAGAGGGATCCCTTGCAATAATTTGAGCGGCAACGTAAGTATCAGGGACCTGGCCTGTAAAATTAACAAATTTCTTTAACCGAAGATTTTCAAGCTCCAACTCTTCATATCGATTTTTGATTTCTATTGCTTTTCCAAGTTGATTTTTAAGTTCACTATTCTCTTGGATGGCAACGACAGTAGAAAAATATGTCTCCCAGATATTTTGAGTCATATTAATGGTTTTTGTAACAGTTTTTTGGAATGGAGAAATGATAGAAATAGTTAATCTCTCAATGCCACTAGACGGCAAAGAGTTTCTGCTGCTCATGGTGATTACGATAAAATTGATCGCAATAAATAAAGCAACGCCAACAAAAATAAGTAAATTTCGTGAAAACATTAAATCAATTAATGACTACTTCTCTCAAGATATCAATATTGTCGAGGACTTTCCCGCACCCAAGGGCAACCGTTGATAATGGATCATCTGTTACAACAATGGGAAGACCGCTCTTTTCTTTAAGAAGCTTATCCAGATTTTTCAACAATGCGCCGCCACCTGTTAAGACAATACCTGAATCAACAATATCTGCTGCCAATTCAGGGGGGGTCTGTTCAAGTGCTATACGAACTGTTTCAACAATCGCATCAATCTGTTCTGAAATAGCGACCCTTACTTCCTCAGAGTCAATCGCAAGTATTTTAGGTATACCAGACACAAGGTCACGGCCTTTAACCTCAATGGTCTCAAGATTATCTGGATCGGGGTAGGCATTTCCAATAGTTGTTTTGATAATTTCTGAGGTTCTTTCCCCTATCAAGAGGTTATATTTTCGTTTGATATGCTGACTGATAGCAGCGTCCATCTTGTCGCCTGCCACTCTTAAAGATCTTGTATAAACAATGCCGGCAAGTGAAATAACAGCAACTTCAGTTGTTCCGCCACCAATATCAACCACCATATTACAGGTGGGTTCTGTAATGGGAAGGCCTGCACCAATAGCGGCAGCCATGGGTTCTTCTATCAAAAAAACTTCTCTTGCACCGGCTGACTCTGCCGACTCTCTGACTGCCCTTTTTTCAACCTGAGTAATACCGGAGGGTACTGCAATAACAATTCTGGGACGCACGAGCGCTTTTCTGTTGTTATGAACTTTTCGGATAAAATGCTTTAACATAGCCTCTGTTACCTCAAAATCAGCAATAACACCATCCCGCATTGGCCGTATCGCAACAATATTACCAGGGGTTCTGCCTAACATTCTTTTTGCTTCTACCCCGACAGCAAGCACCTTACTTTTTGCCCGTTTATCTGTTCGAACTGCAACGACTGAGGGTTCACTTAATACAATTCCTTTTCCTTTAACATATACAAGTGTATTTGCAGTTCCAAGATCAATGGCCAGATCGTTAGAAAACGCGCCAAGCAAAGAGTCGGTTATAAAGTTCATTTTACCTCTTTCAAGAATAATATTGATAAATTATGTTCAAATATAAAAAGATCTTAATAAAAATTATTTGCTAACAAACTTATCATGTTTTTTCAAGTCCAAAAAGTTGTAATGTTTAAATAGTGCCTGACCGGAATCCCTGTATTTGGACGAAAAATTGCCCATATGAAAGGGGCAAGGGATCTTGAAACCGGAGTGTACTACTGTGCATGAGGATTGCAGGATTTCTAAGCAACGCAGTAAATGGGTGAATTTTAGTTTAAATACTAAATATTTTGAGACCTTTGAATAAGTTCAGAATATACCAAATCATGTATTAGAGGCCGAATTTCTTTGATACCTTCATTTATTCGAGACGGATGAACTCTATTGGTTAAAAAAATAACAATGAATGATATTTTTGGATCAATCCAAAAAGAAGTACCCGTAAATCCAAGATGTCCAATCGAGCTTGATGAAAAATAAGCGCCTGATGATGACTTCTCTTTTGATGGTGTATCAAATCCAGCAACCATATCCTGTTGCTTTTTTCTTTGTACAAAGGCTTTTAGAATATTGGTATCCAAAACCTTTGTTTGATTACCCTGGATAGCATTTAGTATTTCACAACATACCATATACACAGAAACAGCATCTCCAAAAAGCCCGGCATGTCCGTCAACACCACCCACCGCCCATGCATTATCATCATCCACTTCCCCTATAAGCATCTTTTTACGCCAGGGACATTTCTGAGTGGCAACAATTCTTTCCCCCCATTCTTTTTTTTTATTATTGTATGAATTTATATCAAAAAAAGATAAATCATTAATTCCAAGAGGAGAATAAATTTGGTCTGAAACGAATTGATCTAATTTTTGGCCGGTAACCGTCTCAATTATCCATGATAAAATCATAAACCCCAAATCACTATATACCTGGCACTCACCCATTTTGTTTTCAAGTGATTCTTGAACAAGGAGCTTTTTCTTCAAATATTCCCGAGAATCGGAGGTTACTTTGACAATTTGTCTAAAATACTCACGATAGGCGGGTAATCCTGATGTGTGCCTTAAAAGCATATCAATAGTAATGTCATTTTTATCTGAATGCTTAAACTCTTTCAGGATGGATCCTATGGTCTGATCTGATGAAATCTTTTGTGTTTCAATGAGTTTAGACATCGCCAATGTAGTTGCAAGCGGTTTTGTTAAAGAGGCAAGATCAAAAATGCTGTCCTTTTGCATTCTCTTTTTTTCAGAGATATCGGCCATTCCATAGGATTCATGGAAAATGATTTCATGATTTTCAGCACACAAGAGAACAGCCCCTGGAAAAACCCCCTTTGATATTGCCTCATGAATCGCTTTGGAAATTTTATTTCTGGGCATGAATATTACCCCCAATTAATCCGTTGTAATGAAGTGTCCATCCCAATCTTCACTCCCATGCGCAAAGATAAATTAATCTGACCGTGACCTGCATCCAGCCCGGAAAGAACTGGGATATTTAATTCATCAAATATTTCAATTAAAATCTCTTCAATATATTCATTATTTTCACAATTTTCAAAAGACCCTGTAATCACTCCCTTAATTTTTTCAAACATCCCTGCCATTTTCATCTGTGTTAACATTCGATCAATTTTATAGGCTGGTTCACCAATATCTTCCAATAAAAGAACCGCATTTTTAAATTCGGGCTGAAACTTTGTACCTATCAGATGAGATATGGTTGCAATATTCCCCCCCATTAAAATCCCATCACATTTCCCTTGCTTAATTATTTGCGGATTAAATATATCGATTTTATCAACAGGATCCAACAATGCCTTGACAAAAGAATCAATTGTCTCTTTTTGATCACTGGCAAATGAAACAACATTTGGCCCGTGAATTACCATATTACCCGTTTTGTTAATAATGGACAGCAAGATGGCTGTATTATCAGAGAAACCAATAAAGGGTTTAGGATTCTTCTTAATCACTTCCCAGTCTAGAAAAGGGAGTATTCGCATCGCACCAAAACCGCCCCGAGCACAAATGATCCCATCAATATCTGGGTCTGAAAAAAGATGATTTACAACAGTGGCTCTTTGCAAATCATCTCCTGCTAAATATCTTTTTTTCTCAAAAATCGGTGAGGGAATCTTAACCTTAAATCCATTTTTTTCCAGAACCTGGATGCCTGTATTTAATTTTTCAATATCAAACCGGGCAGATGGCGCACAGACGCCTAATGTACTCCCTGGTTTTAAAGGGTTTGATCTTTTCATAGGATAAGTAATCTCTAAATAGTATTATTAGTTTTAATCCATGTAATATAAGCCTGCGAAACAATCAACTCATTTAATCATACCTTCATCATTAAGAGAATGTTTTTATTGATAATTTGATTTTTTCACATTAGTATGAATTAATAAATCATGATTTATCAAATAATTTATCAGATAATACATCCATGATGAAAAGTAGTTATAAAATTCTATTTGAAAAAAATGCTGATCCTCTTTTAATTTTTGACACAGCATCCCATCAAATCATTGACTGTAACCTGGCAATGTCTGAAAAGTACGGTTATTCCCGCAATGAGCTATGTAAAATGACGTTTGAAGATCTTCAGCCAAAAAAAGATCAAGATCAGGTGACCCAAATCCTGGGCAAAGATAAGGATCTTTTACCTGTTTTAACACACATCACAAAAAAGGGAGAACACCTGACAATTGAGCTAAACTCGCGACCCATAACTCACAATGGGAGACAGGCAAATATTTGTACCATTCGAGATGTGGCACCAAGGTTAATGACTAAAAAAGAACTTGAAAAACAAAATTTGCTTCAAAAAGCCATGCGCAAGATATCTGAATCCTCCCGAGAATCAGACTTAAATGTACTATTTAAGATTATTCATCAGCAGGTTAAAAAATTAATGCCGGCAGAAAATTTTTATATTGCACTTCTTGAGAATTATGAAAAAAGCACTTACTATTTTCCATACTATAAAGATTTATTAAATAAAGATGACATCAAACAAAATATGACCATTACACTTCCTGGAACGTTTACGGACTGGGTGAGGAAAAATGGCTCTCTTCTGTTAGATAAGCACTCAGTTGAACAAATAATTTCAAAAAAAATCAATATTTCTATTGATCCGACAAATATAGGGGAGCATTCAGCATCCTGGATGGGAGTTCAGCTTAAAGGGAAGAAGGATCATATCTTAGGTGTTATTGTTGTTCAAGACTATACCAAACCAGATGCATATTCAGGATCTGATTTTAACCTGTTAAAAATGGCTTCAGAAACCATAGGTTCAGCCATACAATACAACCAATCTCAGCTGGACCTTGAAAAAAGTGAAAAAATGTTTCGAACCCTTGTAGAAACCGCACCCGTCGGTATTAATGAAATAGATCTTGATAAAAATTTTGTATATACAAACAAAGTGTTCGCTCAAATGTTAGGGTTTAAAAAGGAAAAAGAAATCTTTGGTAAAAAGCTTAAAGATTTTACCTCGTCTGAAACTTATAATGATTTGTCAAAAAAAATCAAACGCATTCAGCGTGAAGGAACTCCCGGCGTATATGAGACTCAATTATTATCAAAAAATGGTGCGCCTTTAGATGTGATTTTTAATTGTACACCAGTTGGTTTTGATATTGGAAAAGTATCCAAATTTATAATTGTTGTTACAAATATTACTGAACAAAAGCAGTCTCATAAAGCAAGAATTCTTGCTCAAAAGCATGCAGCAGACCAAGAAAAACATGCACTGGTTGGACAAGTTGCCGGAAAAATGGCCCATGATTTTAACAATATCCTGGGAGCCATCATGGGCAATGCTGAAATATCCATATTGGATTGTGAAGATAAAGAAATACGGCAGGCACTGGAAATCATTTTAGAACAAACCATTAGAGGTAGAAACCTAACCAAAAATCTTGTTGCATTTGCTAAAGACCAGGAGCCCAAACAGGAATTTTTCTATATTAATGACAAAATTAATCTGGCTATAAGTCTTTTGAAAAAAGATCTGGATTCTATTCGAGTTAGAACTGATCTTGAAAAAAACATCCCTCCCCTGCTGGCTGATCCGGGAATGATTGAGCATTCTCTCATTAATTTGATCCAAAACTCAGTTCACGCCACAAGCCAAGTTGAAAATGCCATCATTCAGATTAAAGCATATCATCTTGAACAAACTATCTGTATTGAGATACAAGACAATGGTTGTGGTATTCCCAAAAAACATCACGATAGCATCTTCACGCCCGCATTCACTTTAAAAGGCAGCAATGACATTTCAAACGCCTATTCCAAAAATATTAAAGGTACAGGTTATGGCATGTCAAATGTCAAAATGTATATTGAAAAGCATCATGGGAAAATCTCATTTGTATCAGATAAAGATAAGGGAACCATTTTTTTAGTTCAACTTCCGATCCGCCAGGAAGGACTCACTCATGAAGAAGTAATAGAGGTACAAAAAAATACGCTGCAAACCCATAAACATATCCTGATTGTCGAAGATGAAACACCCATTTCAGGAATCCAATCAAAAGTTCTCTCTCAAATGCCTTTCGAGCATCATGTGGATATCGCCGAAAATGGACAGATTGCCTTGGAATTGTTGAATAAAAAAACATATGATCTGGTGAGTCTTGATTATATTCTGCCAGGAAATTTAAACGGGATGGATATCTACCATTACATCAGGGAAAAAGATAAAAAACTCCCTGTTCTTTTCATTTCTGGAAATATCGAATTTATCGAATCTATAAAAGGATTAAAACAAGAGGATAAAAGAATTAATCATTTATCCAAACCAACAACCAATAAACATTATGTTGAAACAATCAATGAGCTATTGATAGAAGAATAGACCCTACCCTGCCTATTTAGTGTCTGACCGAAAACCCCGTATTTGGACGGCTCGTAGAGGAGCAAAGCTCACAAAGTTGGCCATATGCAAGGCGCAAGGTATTTTAAAACCGGAGTGTACTACTGTACATGAGGCCAGTCTTATAATTTGGTAAAATTCTGATGCAACGTAGCAGATGGATGAGTTTTCGTTCAAATACTATTTAGGCAGGTAATCTTCCCTGACCGGAGAGAATACCTCAATTGCCACAGAGTCTTCAATAATTTGGGCCCAGTGTTCAACATCACCCTTAATACACCAGGTATCTCCTGGCTCAGCTAAAAATTCTTCACCATTAATGGATAGTTTTATCTTTCCGGATACCAAAAACCCTGTTTGTTCATGAGGATGAGAATGTTTCGGTAACAGCCCGCCTTTTTTCAAGTTAAATCGTGTTAAAAGACTTTTATCCCCATAAACAAAAGTTTTCATTTCAATTCCATCAATAGGGTTTAAGAAACCATCTGGGCTATATTTTGCAAACATTTTTCTATTCCTTTGCTTATTTTTTAGGTTTTTATATCTGCATTATTTTGACAAATTTCACCGAAATTGCAATACTCATTTTTTTATTTATTACTTATCATAGAATAAAGGTCTAAAAAATTGAACACACCTAAGATTCTTGCACCAGCAGGGGATACAAATTCATTCTTAGCTGCTATTGCTGCGGGTGCTGATGCCATTTACTGCGGTTTGAAAATATTTTCTGCACGTATGGAAGCAGAAAATTTCAGTATTGAAGAATTGGCAAGATTAACCAAACTTGCTCATTCTCGACGCATAAATGTATATATTACATTTAATTCAATTATCAAAGAATCTGAACTTGATAAAGTTTTAAATATCCTTAAAAAGCTTTGTAAATTTGTGGATTTTGATGCCCTGATTATTCAGGACCTTGCCCTTTTAAACCTGGCTAAAAAAGCCGGCTTTAACAAAGAATTTCATCTTTCTACATTAGGCAACTTAACCTTTCCTGCCGGATTAAAAATATCAAAGCAAATGGGATTTAATAAAATTGTTCTGCCCAGAGAATTTACGATTGATGAGATGAAAAATATGATCGTAAACCTGCCGGAAACAATTGAACTTGAAACTTTTGTCCATGGGGCTCTTTGCTATTCAATATCCGGGAGATGCTATTGGAGCTCATGGTTTGGTGGAAAAAGCTCTCTGCGGGGCAGATGTGTGCAACCTTGCAGAAGGATGTATGAACAAAAAGGCCAAAAGAAAAGGCATTTCTCCTGTATGGATTTTTCAAGTGATGTGCTTGCAAAAGTATTAAAAAATATTGACCAAATAACCACTTGGAAAATTGAAGGCCGTAAAAAAAGCCCTCATTATGTGTATTACACGGTTAAGGCATATAAACTATTAAGAGATGATCCCAAAAAGAAAAAACAAGCCCTGTCATACCTTGACTATGCCATGGGAAGAGAATTTTCCCATTATAATCTTTTATCTCAAAGACGAATGAACCCTCTGGATCACTCATCAGAAACAGGCTCTGGCCTTTTTGCCGGTAGAGTTAAAAACCCTGCTGAACCCTATTTTATTACAAGAGAGGCACTTTTCCCTTCAGATCTTTTAAGAATTGGATTTGAAGACGATCAATTTCATGACATTCAAAAAGTAACCCGTGCTGTACCGAAAAAAGGAAAATTTTATTTAAGTAAGAAATCAAAATTTAGAATTAAAAAAGGTACTCCGGTTTATCTGATAGACCGAAGGGGCGCTGAGCTCGGAGAGGCAATTAAACTACTGGGTGGTGAACTTACAAAATTTAACAAAATATCCATTCGCCCTCCCCTTCACAACAAGACTGATAATAAAGTAAAAAAGCGACCATCTTTCAAATTAAAAAAATCAAAGAATCAAATCAGAGAGATCACACTATCAAGAGGTAGGACTAAAAATAAACAAAAAGCTACTGAATCTGGTGTGTGGATTTCAAGTCAGGGATATTCAATTAAACCCTCAAGCAGGAACTGGCTCTGGCTAGACCCGCTTTTATTTCCTGAAGAAGAAAAAAAATGTGCCAATTATATTAACAGAGCCATAAAAAAAGGTGCTAAAAATTTTATTTTAAACGCTGTCTGGCAAATATCTTTTTTTAAAAAACCGCAGCAATTAAATTTATGGGCAGGTCCTTTTTGCAATATTACCAATAGCGTTACTATAAATATTTTAAAACAATATGGATTTTCTGGTGCAATTGTCAGTCCTGAACTTGATCAGGAAACATTTTGCTCTATGCCCACAAAATGTGAACTACCGCTTGGCGTTATTATATACGGCAATTGGCCTTTGGGAGTCTCAAGAATAATTTCTAAAGAATTGAAATCAGACCAGGCATTTAAAAGTCCTATGGGTGAACTTGCCTGGTACTCAAAACACAATAATAACTATTATATTTACCCCAATTGGGTTCTGGATTTAACCTCTAAAAAAGAGCAGTTGAAAAAAGCTGGGTTTTCGCTTTTTGTCAATATCCATGAATCCATACCGCGCAGTATAAAAATGAAAAACAGACCCGGGCTGTGGAACTGGGATCTGAAGCTACTATAAGTAAATCCTTTTCTTATGGCAATGATACCGAGCAATTGGGCCCAGTAACCAGAAGGTTATTGGTTACAGTTGATTGAATTTTTTCCATTTTACTGCCCAAAAGAATATCTTTAATAATGCCATGACCATATGCTCCTAAAACGATGAGTGAATTATGGGTAACATCATACAGCATGGAATCAAAATCTTGTTTTTTATAAAAATGCCAGTGCGTAGAAATCTGAGAGACTGGATCTTCCAGACCATCTTTTTTAACCAGATCTTTGTAATAGGATTCATCCTTTTTTTCCAAAAGCGTATATATATCCAATGGAAGTCCTGATGCCATGGAAATCTTTAACCCTAGTTTCAATGCATTCAACGCATTTTTTGATCCGCCAAAAAAAACGGATATACTTTTCCAGGGTTTATAGACAGGACTTGTAATTAAAACCGGAAATGTCCCATGTTTAATAAGTCTTCTAACCTTAGGCCCTAAATGTCCCAAGCCAATTTTAGAGGAAATATCACTGACAGATCTAGGGCAGCACAAGTAATCAAAATTGGTAGAAATATCAGGTAAAGAAGAGGCAGTAAAATTTTTTGGTTCATAAAATTTGGGTTTAACACCCATCTCATCAAATATTCCTTTTGCATGATTTTTTGCGGTGTCAGGTGATGCTAAATATGAATGGTCCAGATCGACCTGTACCGCATCATTGGAAAAATACATCAAAAATTTATCACTTTTAGGAATATAGACAACTGGGAACGCATGAATTGTTTTACAAAAGTACAAGGATTGAAGTAATGTTTCCCTTCAAAAAGGGGTGTTTCTAAAAATATGAAGCAATTTATAATTCATCTTACTCTCCTTAATCCTTAATGTACACTTGTCTGCATGATTAATTCCCTGCGATACAAGTCCAGTATTTTTGTTTTTGATATCATACCGACAAACCGGTCATTTTCTACCACTAGGATGCTGTCCATGTTGTTAATATCCATCATATCTAAAACTTCTTGTAAATCATTATCTAAAGATGCTGTCAATACTTCTGTCTCCATTACCTGATTTAAAAAAACCATATCATACATTGCAGGATCAAGGGCATATTTTCTTATCGCACTAATTTGAATCACCCCTTTGTATTCATCTGTTTGGTCTTCAATAACAGGGAAAAAATTTTGACCTGAGGTTTTTAACATGTTTATAAATTCTCTAAAAACCATATTTTCAGAAACCGTCACATGGCCTGTCTCTATAAGTTCCCGGATGTTTAAATCCGATAATATTCTTGCATCTGTTCCCGGCCTTAAAAATTGTCCCCGTTCTATGAGTTCTTTAAAATAAAAAGACGCGGGTTCAATATAGTGGCTCATGGTGGATGAAATCGAAGATACAATAATTAAAGGAAGAATAGTTTCATAGCCGCCTGTAATTTCAACGATTAGAAAGATCCCGGTTAAAGGCGCCTGCATAACTCCACTGACAAGCCCTGTCATGCCAAGAAGGGCATATGCCCCTTCACTTGCACATGCAATTGATGGGATAATCATGGACAATGATTTATGGAATACGACCCCAGTGAGACTTCCAATCACTAAGCAAGGAGCGAAAATACCACCTGATCCCCCCCACCCTAATGTCATTGCTGTGGCAAAAATTTTAGCAAAGATCGCCACAAACGCAAGGAAAATCCCCATAGAAAATGTCTGAGAAATCATTGATTGGATTGAATGATACCCTTCAGCCAGAACGATCGGCATAAATATGGCAATAATACCAACAGTGCAGCCACCTATAATAGCCCTGATCCATAAAGGGAATGATGTTTTCTTCGCCATTTTGCCAGTTTGTCTTAATACTTTTGTAAAGAAAACAGAAACCAATGCCGTCACCATTGCAAGACAAAGGCTGGGTAAAATATCAGAAAATCCCACATGAAATGTCTGGTGATTAAAAAGAACTTGTTCAGGAATGATGGCCTGGCTAATTTCAGCCCCTGCAACAGCAGCAATGGCAATGGGAATAATATTTACAAACTTCCATTCGCCCAGGATCACTTCAACGCTAAAAACAAGACCTGCAATCGGTGCATTAAAGATAGATGCAATGGCACCTGCAGTGCCACACCCAACCAATGTTATTCTTTGTCGATCGTTTAACCTTAAAAATTTTGCAAGGTTGGAACCAATAGCAGATCCACTCATGACAACGGGTGCTTCAGGTCCTGCAGACCCACCGCTTCCGATAGTCAGAAAGCTAGAGATTAATCTTGAAAAACTGGATCGAAATCGTAATAAGCCTCCATACCTTGATACAGAATAAATGACTTCGGGAACCCCATGCCCTGCGCCTTCTCTGGCCACTTTTTCAAGATATAAAGAAGAAAGCATTGCACCAACAGCTGGCAGTGCAAATGCCCACCAATAATTTCGAAACGGATGAAGGAACTCAAGGACGTGTTCGAGCGACAGCCGTAAGGCGACTGCAGCAAGGCCACTGCAAATACCTGCAATTGAACCTGCTATAATCAGCAAAAGCCTGTCATCCATCTGGAAGAGCTTATGGTATATGGATTGATACCAATTTTTTATGACAGTCATTTAAAACAGATGCTCCATCTATTCAACTAAACCGGGTTTGCCTTTTGAATGGTTTCAATTTTTTTAATCAATTGATCTAATTCAGGTCTTGTCTCTAAAAACGCTATAAACTCAGCGTCTCTTAAGCAAAATGATAAGGCTGACAATAAATGCAAATGCATTTTCAATTCAGGACACAATATAAAAAACAGTATGGATACCGGCTTATTATCCAATGCCTTGTAGTCTACAGGATGATCTAAAAAACAAATAGAAACCATAGGGCTTTCTAAATAACTTAGCTGCTCTCTTGGATGGGGGATAGCAAATCCATTTCCAATACCTGTTGAAAGTGCTTTTTCTCTTTCAACCAATCGTTCTAGAAGATCAATTTTAAAATCTTCGGGTATTTCATTGTTTTTTTCGATGGAGGCTAATAAAACGCTTTGGACATCATTTCCCGAGATATCAAAATATACACCACCTTTTTGAACCGCATCTGTCAAAGAGACAACTGTCTGAGTTTCTTTTTTGGGTTCTTTCTTATCAGAAAGATTTAATTTGATATTGTGTTTAACTGCCCATTTTTCCAATTCATTTGCACGAAATTTAAAATTTTCGCCTTTTTTGGAAACCGGCAAATTCCCCTGGCGCACCCAGCGCTCAATTGTATTTGGTGCAACACCCAGGTGTTTTGATAATTCTATAACTGACAACTCCATTTGTTTTTCCTTTAATCATAACAGCAAAACCAAAATACGAATCTTTTTAAAATTCATTCAAGCGTATGGGGTACAGTTTGGATCAAGCCGCCCGGAGGTATCCGGAATAGATCAGGTCAATCTGGTTGGTTTGTTTCCCAGCTGGTTATCATATTTGCATGTATGTTCGTTTATAACTGTTATAACCCACTTAATTCATAAACTTTTTTGGCCTGTTATAAACCAAACCAGACTGAATAACAACCTTAAATTTTTTCTCTTTACTTTTAACCCTCTTTTTAAAATAAAAAAAACCATACCTAATTTTTTATAAGCATGGCTTTTTTTCTAATTTGTTGTCTAAAAAATCAGGGTTTAATTCTGATGGATGGATACAATCCTTTACGATCACCTGTGCTATAAGGTTGAATCAGGTTAAAGGATATATTTTGATCATCCTGTGCATGCCCTCTTTTTTCACCTTTATTATATAATGCACCATTAGCAAGAAGAATCTGCCCTAGTCTCTTACGAAAGCCCTCAATAAAAACCGACCCCATGCCGGAAAAGGTCATTTTCCCCATAGTCAGACTTTCCCTTATAGCAGCAAGATCATCAAGCGCGATAGTATGGTCTTCAATATCACTTGATGAGCCAATATATCCCCACACTAGATGCTCATCAGGAATTCTGATAGGAACATTAGAATTGATGATGGTATGCGGCATGACAATGCACCCTTCTCCTATTTCAATCATTGCATCCGCTTTACCATTTAAAAATGAATTAAAGCCAACAAAGGTTTCAACGCCAATATCTGCATAAATAATTTTGCCTCCATGTGCGGTTATATTCAAGCCATTAAGAGTTGATTCAATTATGTATGTATTTTCCTGAGCATTCGAGCCGTCACCCATTACAGAATTATGCAAAAATGCCCGTTGGGATACAAGAACATTTTCACCGATATATGTTTTACCTTGAATTACTGCATATCTATTCACTGCAGAGGTAGCCGGTGCTTCTATAGGTTCAAGATTCATTACATCAAATAGTTTTTCATAATCCTGATCCCTTTCTTTAACAAAATCATAAATCATGCCTCGGGGCTGAAACTTGGCATTCACACCAACAAAATGTTCCAGAATATCTTTTCTAAATTTGTATTTGAACTCAAAGTTTGGATTTTTTATCCAGACAGTTCCAGGATCAATTTTCCTGTGAAAAAGTTCACCTGCCTGAACATAAGAAAACTCTCCTACAATGCAGGAATGAAGGTTCATCAAATCCACCGTTGAAAAAGGTCCTAAAAAACACCCTTCAAGGGTTGATCCATGAATGTTTGCATAGTGAGCTGAAATCGTATTTCGAATCCCGAACTCTTCTGGGCTTTCCGGGTTATGCGAATTACTGTGAACAAGTGTTTTATAGAGAAGGCTGTCCCTAATAGCAATCATTTCATCTTCAACAAGTGGGATGTTCGTTGCAGACTGTATTTTATCTCCCTCTCTTTTTAATTCATCTCCTCTTATGTCACTTTTATAAATGGCAGATCTTCCCACGTAACATTTGCCTAAAAAATAACTGCCGGCAATATTAGAATTCCTAAAATGAAAATATAACGGATGCCGGGAAGTTATGCCATAAAATGCATAGAACTTCATCATTTTATCATGCTCTAATGAGTTTTTTACAAAACCTTCTGTATCAAAATCGAACTCGGCCAAATTGGCATTTACTCGGCTGACTATTCTATCATTTAATTGTTTTAATTGGCTCATATTCTTATCCTTAATATAATTTTTTTTAATTGTTTGATTTAAAAAATTATTTTTTTTTAGCACAGGAATAGTTAATAGGCAAGAAGATAAGACTTTGTATTGACGAAGTATTTTATAAAAAGGGCTATAAAATTATCTATATTTATGGCCCTTTTTTATCTTTATTTAAAATATGTTAGCAATGCATGAAGATTGGTCAAAGGATGCGGTGGGCAGCCGGGAATAAAAAGGTCAACCGGTAAAATACTGTCCAAACCTTCTGTAATTTCAGGACTTCCTAAAAAAGGACCTCCTGTTATTGTGCAGCTTCCGACAGCAATCACCACTTTTGGATCAGCAACAGCTTCATAAGTCTGCAAAGTGGCTGTTTTCATATTTTTAGATATAGGTCCTGTCACAACAATGCCATCTGCGTGCCGTGGAGAAGCTACAAAGTTTATACCAAACCGGGCCAAATCAAAAAATGGGGTTGCCAATACATTTAAATCAGCTTCACACGCATTGCAGCCAGCTGCTGATATCTGTCTTAACTGTAGAGAACGGCCAAACAATTTTTTAAAGTGCTGCTTTGAATGTTCCGCTAAGGCAGGCAGGTCTCCATCAGTCAAAAGGTCTGCTTTTTGTGATGTAGAAATTTCAAAATCTCCAGTAAACTTTACAAACGCTCCTTTTGAAACACGTTCGCAGGTTCCACAGAATACACACCGACCCATATCAATTTTCTTCTGATCAACCACAATGGCATCCTGAGGACAGGCATTTGCACAGGTTTCTACTATTTCAGAAGACACATCTTTTTGTATGACAGGTCTGCCTCTATACCGCTCAAATACAGCCGGTTTTTCTTTTGGATAGTTACAGGTCCTGTAACCCTGTTCAAATCTATTTTTTAGTGTAGTGAACATTTAAAAACTCTCTTTTTCTTTTTCGTATCAAAGATCAAATCCACAATACGATAGATTGAAACTTTTATTATTTAATGGAAAATCCGATATCCCGGTATCCCTTAATGCCATTGAAAGACCATTCCAATTATGGAAAGAAGGATCTTTTACTTTATAGCGAAGAATTTTTCCATCCTTATCTGTTAAGAGAACATGGGAGACTTCTCCTCGCCAGGCTTCATTTACAGTCGCCACAAAAGAAGAAGGTGAAAGCG
>JAAEKY010000472.1 GCA_024227235.1 Desulfobacteraceae bacterium
TTCTTGTATTTCCAGCCGTATTTCATTGGGTGCACACGGATGATCTTTCCGTTTTTAACGTCCACCATCCCTTCAGCGCCGCCGCCGAAATATCCGCCGAGGCCTAACGCTCTCAAAACTGTTTTGTCTTTTGTCTTGATCGGTTTCATCGAAAAATGTCTCCTCCTATAGAAAGCTTTGCTGTAATTTCGGCCCCATGGTTGGCCCTGCCCGGTCCCGTGATAACCTAGGGAGGTCCACCATTTTTTTTTTTATCATAAAATTTTGTTTGCATATTTAGGTAAAAGCTTTTAAAAATTATATGCAAGATTACATGCAATTTACGCAATGTCAATACATTTCGGTACTTGGTACGAAATCAAATGAGAGCACCTTGACACCTGATTTTAATTTTGAATATGTGGGGCGTCGGCAGCGTACATCTAATGAGGAACAGCTGACTGGTATCGCATCTATACTATGGGGTGTGTTGATCAATCCATGCCGAAGGGTAGTCCATGAAAGATTTTAAAA
>JAAEKY010000473.1 GCA_024227235.1 Desulfobacteraceae bacterium
CCCGCTTTACAATGATAAAGGGACGGTGGTCAACCTGTATGGCCGGAACATTGATGATGGTTGCAATATCAAACATTTGTATCTGCCGGGCAAAAGAAACGGCCTTGTGAATCGCCAGGCTGCAAAACGGTCCCAAACTCTGATCCTGACAGAATCGATCATCGATGCCCTGACCCTGTACGACCAGGGATTTAAAAACGTGATGCCCATCTACGGGACTAATGGTCTGATAGATGAACATCTTTTTTTCTTTAACCGCAAAATCAAAGAAGCGTATCTCGTGTTTGATGCGGATGAAGCAGGTCGCAAAGCTGCCAAATCCGTATCATTGCAGTTAAAAGAAAAAAATATCATCTCCTATGTTATTGATCTGCCGGTAAAGGATGTGAACATCTATTTTAACCGCCATACCCCGGAAGAATTTGAATCCTTGCTAAAACAGGCAAACCCCAGGTCTCTGGAACAGTCGGACAAGATCAACACCAGGAAACAAGCCCTGTACAAAGAAACCGACCACGGTTTTATCGTTGGATACGGGGACCGGCAATACCAGGTCAAGGGGATCCAGAGGGGTGATACTCAGCTGAAAGCCACCATAAAGGCGTCCATAGATGTACAGGGTAATGCCCTTTTTGAACTGACCACCATTGATCTTTACTCCTCCAGGTCAAGAACCTGGTTTGCAAAGCTGTGTGCAGACCTGTTCAAAGCATCGGTCGAGCTGATCCGGGAAGACATCGGCAAGCTGCTGATCCTTGTAGAAACCTTCCGGCCAAAACAACAAAAGATTGATGGCCCCAAGGCCACCAAAGAAGAGGTCAAATATGCCATGACCTTTTTGAAGAATCCGGACCTGATGAAAGAGATCCTGGAAGACCTTGCCACCATGGGCGTGATCGGGGAAGAAATCAACAAAACCGTGTGTTATCTTGCGACCACCTCCAGGAAGCTTGCCAAACCTGTATCCGTCCTGATCCAGTCCAGAAGTTCTGCAGGTAAATCCACATTGCAGAACGCAGTCCTGTCTTTAATGCCGGAAGAAGAATACGAAAATTATACCCGTGTGACAGACCAGTCATTGTTTTACAAGGAGGAAGACTCTTTGGTGCATAAGATCCTTGCCATTGAAGAGGATGTGGGCATGGGTGGTGCCGCGTACAGTATCCGGAATATACAATCATCGGGTAAAATCACCGTGGCCACTACAGGCAAGGATCCGGGAACAGGCAAAATGAAAACAGAAGATTACACGGTCAAAGGGCCTGTGGCGGTGATGCTCACCACCACAGCCGCAGACCTTGACCAGGAGACCGCATCAAGATTTGTGTTCTTATCCATAGACGAATCCCCAAAGATGACCGCTGCTATCCATGAAAAGCAAAGAGAATCCAGGACATTGAAAGGCCTGGTGCAGAAAACCAAAACAAAAAACATCAATAAAAAGCATCAGAACGCCCAGCGCTTGCTCAAACCCATTGCTGTAGTGAATGAGTTTACCCCATTCTTGAGCTATCCCAGCCAATCCTTGATCACCCGGCGGGATCATGAAAAGTATTTGGGCCTGATCGATGCCATTGCCTTTTTGCACCAGCACCAGCGGGAAGTAAAAACCATGGAAATTGACAATGAAAAGGTGCAGTACATTGAAGTAACGCTTACGGATATCGACAAGGCCAACCGCATTGCCAATGAAGTGTTAGGCCAAAGCCTGGACGAACTGGCAAGGCCTTCCAGGACGCTTCTAAACAGCATATATAAAATGGTCAATGAAACAGCCAAAGCAAACAAAACACCGGTGGAGGACATCTTTTTTACCCGCAGGGAAATCCGAGAATACATGGGCTGGAGCGACTGGCAGATCAAAACCCATATCAAGCAGCTAGAAGAAATGGAGTATCTTTACATCCGGATGGGCTCCCGTGGGAAAGAATATGCCTATGCCCTGAACTACAAAGGCCAGGGTGAGGATAACAACAAATTCTTTTTGAATCTGACACCAGTGGAAGAAATCAAGAAACTGATGAACAAGGAGGGGGATCTGCCCAACTAGTTGGGTAAAATCAGTAACAAGTTGGGTGCTAGTTGGGCTGCATGATTAGGCCTAAACCATTGCAGTTAAAAGAAAAACCAAACAAGTAGGAGTTGGAGGCACAAATACAAGACAGGGGGAGAGAGGGTATGGATGTTTTAACCACAATCACTGAGTTTAAATACAGACTCAAAGCCTTGGGATATGCCGCATCCACACTTGAGGGATATCGCAAAAGATTAGATGAGTTCGCAGCCTTTTTGATTGATCAAAAGATAACCGATTTAAAGATGGTCACACGAGATACGATCCGTGATTATAAGGCCCATATCATGGCCCAGGACAATGCCATGGAGACCAAGGCCATTAAAATAAGAGCCGTTAAACGGTTGTTTGAACATCTTGAGCAGACCCATCAATTGTTGGTCAACCCATGCGAAGGCATAGTTGAAACTTGCAGAAAAAACCGTAAACCCGGCCCCACACTGACCCAGGCCCAGGTTAAAAGGCTGCTGCTGCAGCCCGGGATGTCATCAAAAACCGATATCCGGGATAAAGCCATCATGGAAGTGCTGTACTCCACCGGCATAAGATTAAATGAACTGATCTGCCTTGAGGTGTACCATGCAGATTTAAAAGACAAAGTGTTGTACATCCGCAAAGGCAAAGGCGGTAAACAGCGTGTGGTACCCCTGGGTAAGAACACGATCCGATATCTGAGAGAATATCTGGATAAGATCCGACCCTGGTACGCCAGGAAGAACCCCAAGGAAAGAAGAATATTTATAATGAATACCGGACAAGCTATGACTCCGTCCAGCATTAGAAGCATGTTGTTCAAATATAGAAAACAAGCCCGGATCAAGACCAGTGCATCCCCTCACACCCTGCGGCGGTCCTGTGCCACTCATTTGTTGCAGAATGGTGCCGACATCCGTTATATCCAAAAGCTTTTGGGACACCGGCATCTGAGAACCACCCAGGTTTACACAAAAGTCATGCCCATGGAAGTTAAACAGACCCATAACAACACCCATCCAGACCTTAAAATATGATCCTGGCAGAATTGATACAAGGATATCTTAAGTATCTAAAAACCCTTGGCAGATCCCCTTATACAATCAAGAATGCCAGATGCGAACTGCGAAAGTTCATCACCTTCATGGAGCAGGAAACACCCCCAACTCTGGACAACCTGACAAGAGATATCCTTTATGAATACCAGCAGGAACTTGCGTTTAAAATATCATCAAAGGGCAAGTTATTAAGCCTGAGAACCCAGGGACAAATGTTAGGCGTGATCAAAGCCTTTACCCGATATTTGAAGGAACACGATTACATGATCCTGGATCCGGGGGATGCAATCAAACTGCCCAAAAAGCCAAAACGGTTACCAAGGGTGATCTTGAACACCACTGAATTAAAAAAGATCATAGAGGCTGCCGACATCCGGACAAACCAGGGGTACAGGAACCGAGTTATCCTGGAGATCTTGTATGATACAGCCATTAGACGATCAGAACTTGCAGGCCTTAAGATCAGCAACATGGATTTGACATCCGGGTTTATCCATGTTCGGGGTAAGGGAGACAAAGACCGTGTGGTGCCCATGAGCGAAAGAGTGTGCCGCCTGGTTGAAAACTATATTGTGATGGTCAGACCCACATATTTACAAAAAAGGGATCCAGGGTATTTGATCTTGAACCGTTGGGGCCAAAGAATGGACCCCAATGCTGTGTGGGCTGTTGTTAAACGATGCACTTATCTTAGCGGGATCAAAAAGAACGTCTCCACCCATACGTTCCGGCACACCTGCGCTACCCACATGCTGAAAAACGGTGCCCGGTTCGGCATATCCAGGAGATGCTGGGTCATGAATCGTTAGAATCCACACAGATCTACACCCGTGTGACCATCAATGACCTGAAGGAGATCCACGCCAAGTATCACCCCGGGGAGCAGACTTCTTGATTTGTTTTTCTTTTAATCGCTGTACTTAATAGACAAGGAGGGCTGCGGTAAGGAAGTAGACCAATTTATATGCCGCAGCCGCCAGATATTTTATACCCGCCCACCCGCTGCAGTCCTGTTCCGGCAGCTTCGGGCACACCGGTCGCTCCACAATGCGGTAAAGTCGCTGCGTTCGGCATGTCCGATAAAGCTGCTTTATCGATACATGGCCGGTCTGTCACAGCCCTTGCAAAAAGCGTCAAGGCCTTTGCCAGTCCGGTGCCCTCACTCCACTATACATAACAAACATTATGTATACTTTACGCAATGCTCCGCTCTCTTTGCGCCCTTCGCCACCTCCACAGGCCTTCCGCTTCCCCCTAAAGGAAGGAGACCTATTTTATAGATGCCGGCTGCCGCCGGCATTAGTGCGGCGATTAAGATAAAAAAACAGCGTTAATAGCTTGAATTTTAAGGACAAGTATCATAAGTCTTCTATCAGATCTTTTACATTAGGGAGGATGTGCCCAGGGGGTCAAAAAACAGCTCTCTAGGAGGGGGAGGTGCATCAGAGTACTTCCGGGACAATACTATGACGCTGAAACAGGTCTGCACTACAACTGGCACCGGTACTATGATCCTACGACGGGCAGATACCTTACTCCAGACCCCATCGGGTTAGAAGGTGGGATCAATCCTTTTCTTTATGCTAACGGGAATCCAATTAGTTTTGTTGATCCTTTTGGATTGAAAGGTTTGGGTGGTGATTTAGGTGCATCTATAAATTTCTTCGGTTTCAGAGCTGCGATTGATCTTGAATTTAGGATTATTCAAAACTCAAATAAATCCTGGTACGATCCTACTTCATACAGTGGTGGTTTTACGTGGACTAAGTCATTAATTAATACGTATGATTTAGAAGGTCCATGTAAAGACCTCTCATTCGGTGTCGAAGCTGACATAGGGACAAGCATTTTACTAACCAATGCAGATAATATTCATCAGTTACTTGATTATAGCCAAACTATTTCGGGTTCTTCTGCTGGTTGGGGGCCAGGGGCACACTATGAGCATACAAGAATGTTAGATCCTAATGGTAATGTGATGAAATTACAAAATGGAAATACTGTTCAAGAATTATCAGCCGCTATATGGCCAATGCCTGGATTTAATTTTGGAATCGAAGGCCATACCGCAAATATAAATAAAACCAAACCACTTTTTATAATCGATTTTAATAAGTAGGGAAGATATCATATGGCATATGAAGAAGAGAAAATATCCAGTCCTATAGCGGTCTGGATTTATAAATTATTTCTAATACCTTTTTATGTTTTGTTATCAGTAGCATTTTTCATATTATCTATCATTGATAATTCTCCAAAAACTATATTTGAAGGAAGTATTCTTTTTTTGCTATTATTCTCAAATATCGTCGTAATATATCTTTTTAAACGTTTAAAAATTATTAATGTAAATGAGCAGGGTTTTAAAATTGAAAAAGATCTAATACCATGGACGAATCTAAAAAATATTTATTTGCCTTTTTTTAGCCCAATGCCATTGTTAATTATTTATAAGCAGAATGAAAAACGTAAATTTGTCTGGACTACTATTTCCCCAATGAAACATTCAATAACCAAAAAGTGGATAGAACAATTTCGTCCAAAGCATTGAGGAGGCTATTTCAACAACAAAATAAATTCGATTAAATTATTGCTCTTTGGAATTTGAGGTTTCCGGGACAGTATTATGATGCCGAGACCGGGTTGCATTACAATTGGCACCGATACTATGATCCTACGACTGGCAGATACCTGACACCTGATCCGATAGGGCTGGCTGGGGGGATCAATCCGTTTGTCTATGCGGGTGGGAATCCTATTAATTTTATTGATCCCTTAGGGCTTAAGGAAGAGGGCGTTGATTTATGTTATCGTAAAGATGAAAATGGAAATATGGTTCCGTGTGACAGCATTAAACCGAAACCTCCATATAATAGCAAAAGAGATTGCAAAACAAAATTTACGGAATGCTATAAAAAATGCATCAAAGAGCTTTCCACTCCGCCGGTAATCTTTCGTAAATGTCCTGGAAAAATCAAGGACATGATTGATGCTGCAGTCAAAATAGCTTGCACCCAAGCATTTGCTATCAGGCCATGTAGGGATCGAATGAAGGGTGATCCACCGAAAACCCCTTCTGATTGGATATGGTATTAAAATCACTTATTTGGCTATCCGAACAGGAAAAACTCATGACTCAATTAAAAAAGTTTTTGAATGGGAAAATAAATTTATGGAAAACGTTTTGGATCTATGGAGTTAGTATACCAATTATCTTTTATTTTTTAGGTTCTTGGCTTGTGTTGAACTATATTTTGCCACATAGAATTCAGTTTTTATTATATCCTATGATGGGGTCGTTTGTATTGTATTCTACTATAGTTTGGGTGGCAATCTGGAGAAGTGCGGGAAAATACACTGGTCCGAAAATTTGGCCCCTTCTTGCAAAAGGATCAATTGCTATAAGTATGGTAATAATATTGTATTTGTCATACTCGATATATTTTATATCCAACATTTTATCGGTAGATGCCCAAAAGAACAGTTACAATATCAAAAATCATTTGAATTATGATGTAAATTATCCATATGTAGGTTTTTGGAAAACAGATTGTAGTAACGATTTCGGATTGGCAATTGATAAGAAAAGGGATGGCTTCTATACTATTTCATTTTGTGGTCCAGGGGGGTGTTTCAAGAAAGATTCATATCGTTCAAGCACAAAACTAATCAATGATCCGAACTATAAGGTACTTAATAAAAATACAATCGAAATCATAAATGAGAATGGACTCTCCATGTATAGAAGGTGTGAAAAATAAAAGTCAAGGGAATCCGGTAAGATCCCGTCGGGGATTTGGTCGGATTTGTCGTTCGGATTTGGGGTCGCGTTCGGATTTGGGGTCGTATCTTTAATCTTGACAAATGATCGTGAATAAGCTTGGTTTTTCAACGTTTACAACCTTCACTACCGCCCGCCAAGAAAAGCTGCATGACAAAATCTTGCAGTGATAAAACAGATCGAAAGTGAGGTGAGTCAACAAAAATTTCGGGGACTTGGACAAAAACCCCCTATAGGGAATTTGCCCAATAGAACCCATTGTTTTTTCAAAAACAAAAAGCACTAAAATGAGGGGATGTAACCCAGGCTCATTTTAGTGCTTTTATGATAATTTAAGAATAGGTTGTTTAAGCTCTTTTCCTTTTTACTTGAAGAATGGGGGTATTAAAAACCAAAGCAGACACATCATCATCTCTTTTTACCTTAAGCTCAAGAGAGTCTTTATCAATTTCAAAATAATTTGAAATAACCCCTACAATATCTTTTTGAAGATTCGTCAAAGTGGTATCGTTCACCTCAAGCTTGTCATAAATTAAGGAAAATTGGAGTCTTTTTTTAGCAGCATCTTTGCTTGCTTTCTGACCGGTAAATCTTCTGAATAATTCGCTGAACATTCAATTCTCCTTATTTATTAAACCCAAAGGTTTTGCTGATTTTGCGCCACATGCTGTTATTATTATTCGGAACTTGTATGGGCAAATCTACCTCCCCATTGAGTCTTCTGGCAATTCGTTTAAATGCCTGGCCAGCAATAGAGTCATTTTGCAAAACAAGTGGCGTACCAGTGTTAGAAGAAATCAAAACATGCTCATCCATAGGCACAAGACCTGCTAGGTCAATGGAAAGAACCTCAAGAACATCTTCATGGCTAAGCATTTCACCTCTTTCCACTCGTGCGGGTTCAATCCTGTTTACAATCAGTTTTGGCTCTAACGACCTTGAATACAAAAGTCCGATGACACGATCCGCATCTCTGACCGCAGACACATCAGGGGTACAGACAACGAGCGCTTCATTTGCACCGACAATTGAATTTTCAAATCCTTTCTCTATACCGGCAGGTGAATCCATGATTACATAATCAAACTCTTTTCTAAGATCGTTTGCCACGCGTTCAACGCCTGAAGTGGTTAACACATCCTTGTTATCACTCTGCGAGGCGGGTATCAAAAAAAGATTTTTTATCCTTCTATCCCGAATGGCAGCCTGGCTTATTTTACATCTTCCATGGACAACATCAACAATGTTAAATACGATTCTGTTTTCCAGACCCATAACAACATCAAGGTTTCTCAATCCGATATCCATATCAACAATGGCAACCCTTTTACCTTCTAAAGCTAAGGCTGCGCCGATGGAGGAAGTGGCCGTGGTTTTTCCAACACCGCCTTTTCCTGATGTTACAACAATTACTTTACCTTCCAATTCACACCTCTATTCATAAATTATATTTAAATTGCTTCCGGCCAAGGCATTTTCCGAAAAGGATTTGTTTTCATATAATCCTTTACAACGATTCCGTCGCCTTCTATGCAGGCATATTCAGGTTTTGCACTAATTTCTTCATCAATTCCAGCAGCAGCAATTGCTCCAATCCTGACTTGGGTGGGTTTAAACTCAAGCGCAAAAATAATAGCATTTTCATTATCCGGACACCCCGCATGAATTTTCCCTGCCAGTTTTCCAAGAACAATAACGTCACCGCCTGCACTAATTTCTGATCCGGGATTAACATCTCCTGTAATAATGATATGCCTCCTGGATTCTATCTTTTGGCCGGATCTAACCCTTCCCCTAAGCATTAGAACATCACTCTTGTGATGATTCCAACCTTTTGAGAGATCCCTTTGACGGATCCGTTCAGTTGGAATTGATCTTTTTTTAGGAGGCTTAGATACTCTGGCTATATCAAATGTTTCTTTTAAGTATGATTTAATATTTTCTATCAGATCATCATGGCCTTTGGCGCTTCCAATATCAATTACCACGCTTGCATTTACAGCCAGATGTTTTAGATTTTTGAATAATTTATGTATTTCTGATTTTAGAACATCTTCAGGGCAAGATGGATCAACTGTAATCCAAAACCCATCGCCAACCCCTTTTAATTTTACCGGTGCGGTACTGTTAAAATTAATCATTTTATTTCTTTAGCAAAACCCAAAATTCCTTCAAATTATTTTTATGGACTATAGGAAATCACAAGAGGGCTGTCAAGGGTTGAATGTGTTTGAAACAAAGGGTACACGAGCAGGGGTGAAATGCACTGTCCGTAAGGGTTTTGGCAAAATTATACTTCTAACACTTCTCTTAATTTATGAGAAAAATCGATGACACTATAAGGCTTTAAAATATACCCTTTGCAACCTCGTTTGAGCATCTCCTGAGCCTTTTCATCAATGGAATATCCTGTTGAAAGCAACACCTTTATTTTCGAGTCGAATTTTTTAAGTTCCAGGAATGTTTCAAGTCCATTCATTTCAGGCATGATCATATCAAGAATAACAAGATTGATCGATTCTTTTCGCTCTTTATAAATTTTCAAAGCTTCCTTGCCAGAGGCTGCCGTTATTACACTATATCCAAGAGCTTTACAAATCTCTCTGCCAACCGTTAAAATCCTTTCCTCATCATCAACCAAAAGTACGGATTCATTCCCCATAACCAATTTTTCATCTTCGCCTGGGATATCGATATTATCAGTTGTTTCCTTTAACGGCAAAATGACTGAAAAAGAAGACCCTACTTCTGGCGAACTCCACACATCAATAACACCACTATGATTTTGAACAATTTCCCTGGCAAATGTTAACCCAAGTCCTTTTTTCTCTGGAAAGCGTTCGTGATCTGCGGAATAAAAAGGTGTGAAAATTTTATCCAACACATCTTTTTCCATCCCAATACCTGTATCGGTTACAGTGATTTTTGCAAAAAAGCCTGAATCTAAGCTGTAAGATTCAGCTCTTCCGTTTAAAATAGCTGCAGATTCGGCAGAAACAGAGAGCGTCCCACCTTCCGGCATAGCGAGCAAGGCATTATTAATTAGGCTCATCAGCACCTGGTTAATTTTATCTGGATCTGCTTCAATCAGTAGAGGCTTTGAGTCAAGATCCACATCTAAAACAACCTTTTTCCTTTTAAGATTAATATGTTCCATGGCTTTTCGAACGAGGCGATTAACATCTACGGAGCAGGTATAATACTCATCAACTTTTGCAAAACCAAGTAGCTGGTTTGCAATTTCAGACCCCTTATCAATACAACTAATAATTTCAATGATATGTCGATAAAGGGGATCAGAAGGTTTTACACTGTTCATCATCAACGATGCCCTACCTTTAATCGCGGATAAAAGGTTATTAAAATCATGGGCGATTCCGCCTGCAAGCGCTTCTACAGCATCGGGAGTCTCGTTCTTTAATTGAATATGTTCCATTTTTACACCTTGACCTTAAAATCATTTTTATAAATAGTAAATTCAAACTACACTCTTATAGTAAAACATTTAAGGTATTACAATTAGGGAAAACCCCTAGTTTTGGAAAAAATAAATTTTTTTTACTCCAGAGACACAATTCCTTCTTTAATTGCAAATTTTGTCAGTCCCGCAATATTGAAAATACTCAATTTTTTCATAATATTCCTGCGGTGGACTTCAACTGTTTTGACACTAATACTCATTTTTTCAGCAATATTTCTGGTTTTTTCTCCTTCAGCAACCAATTGAAGGACTTCTCGCTCTTTTTTTGAAATTTTATTGGATTTTGGTATGTCGTGGCCAGCGGTAAACATATTACCCTGACTGTCAATATACATCCTGGCGATTGAGGGGCTTAGATAAAAATTGCCTTTGCTGACTTCCTGAATGGCATCATACAATTCATCAAAGGCAGTCTCTTTTAGAATGTATCCAGATGCACCAGATGCAAACATTTTATCTATAATTTTTTTACTGGAGTGCATGGAAAGGGCAATAACTTTAATGTTTGGGACTTCTCTTTTTATTACAGCTGTTGCTTCCACACCATTGAGGTCGGGCATTGAAATATCCATCATTATAATATCTGGCCGATGCTTTATAGCCAGATCTATAGCCTCACGGCCATTTTTAGCAATATCAATAACTGACACGCCTTTTTTTTCAAGAAGACTTTTTAAGCCCTCTCGAATGATGGCATGATCATCAGCTATAATTACCCTTGTATTCATATCCCCTCTAAAAATAATTAGTTACCTACAAAAGCTTATCCTGATGATTAGGGAAAATCAAACAATTATTTATATGTTTTAATATTTTTATTGACAAAGAAAAATTTTTCTTTATAATTTCTTTCTATTATGATGTTCTTATGCATAGAAACAAACAGACAGAAACCGGCTGAAAATATTGCCGTAACAAATTTCTACTGTTGGCGATGGTGGTCCAAAATGCCTGCGGTAGCTGTCTGATCTTAATGATCAGAATAATAATTTAAATTAAAGGCTGCAGGCAAATCTTGCAGCCTTTTTCTATTTTTATAGGCTGGCAAAACCTTGCAGCCTTTTTTATTGCTCAAACGATTGATTACTGATACAAAACCACATGGAGGCAAAGAATGTTAGTTGTTATGGAAAAAGGCACGACCGAACAAACAGTTCAAGCAACAGTTAATGCAATTGAAAAAAGAGGGTACACAGCCCGCCCCATACCCGGAGGAGACAGAGTCTCCATTGGAATTCTGCACAATAAGGGGTCCATTGATGCGGCCAATTTCCTTGGGTTAGAGGGTGTAAAGGAGGTCATTCCGGTGACAAAACCATATAAACTTGTCAGCCGGGAGTTTAAGCAGGAGAATACCCACGTAAAAGTTGGTAATGCTGTTTTCGGCAATGGTAGCTTGCCTATAATTGCCGGTCCCTGTGCTGTTGAAAGTGAATCCCAGGTTCTATCAATTGCCAAATCTGTTAAAGAAGCCGGCGCAAAATTGTTCAGAGGCGGGGCGTTTAAACCAAGAACTTCTCCATATTCTTTCCAGGGGTTGGGAAAAAAAGGCCTTGAATTTTTAGCAAAAGTGCGAGAAGAAACTGGACTGCCCGTCGTAACAGAAGTCATGGATGTTGAAAACTTTGATCTTGTTGAAGAATATGCTGATGTTGTCCAGATTGGTACCAGAAACATGCAAAACTTCAGTTTATTAAAACGTGCGGGGAAATCATACAGACCTATCATTTTAAAAAGAGGTATGTCTGCCATGCTTCAAGAATGGCTCATGGCTGCTGAATATATCATGGAAGAAGGCAATAACAATGTCATCCTTTGTGAAAGAGGCGTTAGAACATTTGTAAGGCACAGTAGAAATACTTTAGATTTATCTGTTGTTCCTGCAGCCAAAAAAGAAAGTCATCTTCCCATCATTGTTGATCCCAGCCATGCCGCCGGTGTAAGAGACCAGGTTATTTCCCTTGCTTATGCATCAGCTGCTTTAGGGGCGGATGGCGTGATGATTGAGGTTCACAATAACCCGGATGAAGCGTTAAGTGACGGGGCACAATCTTTATATCCAGAACAGTTTTTTACTGTCATGGAAAAAATGACGGCTATCCATAAAATTATAGAGAAATAGTAATGGAAACCTTTCAAGTTAACGGTCAATTAGGGCTTTCCTCCATCTATGTGGGAGAAAGCCTTAAAAATGTTGAAAAGTACCTGCCTTCCTCTCAAGTTATTATTGTTACGGATGAGAATATAAAAAAAATTTATGGAAATGATTTTCCTGATGTTCCTGTCATCACCATAGGAACTGGAGAAGGCATTAAAACCCTTGCAACCTTTGAAAGTATATTAAAAGAGCTCATCCATAATTCCTGTGACCGATCAAGCTTTATTGTGGGGATCGGCGGTGGCATTGTCTGCGATATTACAGGATTTGCAGCGTCTACCTTTTTAAGAGGAGTGAACTTTGGATTTGTATCTACCTCCCTTTTATCTCAGGTCGATGCAAGTGTAGGTGGAAAAAACGGCGTCAACCTTGATTCTTATAAAAATATGGTGGGTGTTTTCAACCAGCCGGAGTTTGTCATCTGTGATATTGACCTTTTGCAAACCTTACCGAAAAAAGAAATTTCAAATGGATTTGCCGAAATTGTCAAACATGCACTGATCTTAGATACTGATATGTTTAATTTTATTGAAAACAACAAACAAAAAGCCTTGGATCTAGATTCTGATACTATTTTCAGACTTGTTGCAGATTCTGTAAAAATCAAATCACAGGTTGTCCAGCAGGATGAAAAAGAATCCGGGGAAAGACGAAAACTCAATTTTGGTCATACCATTGGTCATGCTATTGAAAAGATAGAAAAAGCAGGTCATGGAAGCGCTGTTTCCATGGGCATGATGGCAGCTGCCAGATTTTCACAGTCCAGGCATTTGATAATCAAGGAAGATGTGGTACGAATTCAATCGCTTTTAAATGATCTGAATCTGCCGACAACACTTGATTACTATGCAAAAGATATCATTAATGCTGCCAAGAAAGATAAAAAAAAGCAGGGAAAAGATTTATATTATGTTTTTCTTGAAAGAATCGGTAAAGCAAGGGTTGAAAAAATTAGTTTTAATGAAATGAATACATTTATCTCTTCTCTCTTCAAATAAACC
>JAAEKY010000474.1 GCA_024227235.1 Desulfobacteraceae bacterium
CATCCTATTAACTGCTTTTATGAATTTATTTGCCAATATTTCCCCAACAAAGTATATATTTTCTGAAAGGCCTCTCAAAGAGGAATATTTCAATCATAATGAAAGTACCCTCACTCCAGGGGTTTTCCAGAAACATGGGAAAAACTGCAAAAATGAGTGCATGGTTTTGAACGGAGCTCACAGATTCAAAAAATTTTCAACAGCCTTGTTTTTTTGCTTATCTACACTTAAGACCCATACGGAGGGAAGTGTATCTCATTTTTTTGAATTTTTGCTCCTATAAAATTTTATGAGTGTTTGGTTGAATATTTTTGGTAAAAAGTTGAAAAAACAGATTTTCCAATTTCTTAATAACATAACTCAACAATGGGGGCAAAAATGAAAAATCTGAGATACACTTCCCTCCGCATGGGTCTTAAGTTTATTTCAGCAAAAAATCAGGACTGTTGAAGAATTTGTGTATCCACAGGCTCTGTTTAAAATCGGTGATTTCAGGTTTTTGGTCCTGAGGACCCTGGATGGAGGGTACCACTAAGAACCCTTTGTGAGGGTACTTTCATGATGCCAAAATATTCCTCAAAGTAAGACCTTTCAGAAAATATATACTTTATATGGGGTATTTAAAAAAAATGAAGCCAAAAATGCACTTTATATGATTAGAAGTCAGAATTCTCAATAAGGGGATCATTCATCCTTAAGGTCTCGGGATAGGGTGTTTAAAATGCTTCACACTGATCAGGGTGGCAGCACTGAGGTAGAAATATAATGCCAATTCTAGAACAGGACGACCCACGTTAGAACCGGGGTGATTGTATACTGGCAATAGGCAGTCTGCTGCTGTTTATTAAATCAATATTATCAAGTTTTCAGTTTAACAAAAAATGATCGATTTGGCCAAATATTCTTACAAACCAGACAGTTTTTTCTGTAACACCTA
>JAAEKY010000475.1 GCA_024227235.1 Desulfobacteraceae bacterium
TGTGGTTGATTAAAGACCTGCACACCGGTGATTTCTGGGGACCATGGGGGCGTTTGTTCTACGATCTGGTCTGTATCAGTCTGCTTATATTAACCATTACAGGTTTTTATCTGCTTTTGAAGATAAAGATTCGAAAAAAAGAGAATATCAGGAGAAACAATTATGAAAAATAGAATTATCCTCTTCACCATTTTTTTACTTTCCAGTCTGCTTGCTGTCTCCATCTGCAGCGCGAATGAAAAGAAAGAACCTCTGACACTTCCAGAGCTGATGACCGGCATGGCAAAGTATGAGAAAAAAGAAGTTTCACTGGTCAGCACTATTGCGGGCGCCTGTAACAGCGGCTGTAAAATATGGGTGGCTGATGGCGCGTATAAAGAAGGTGAGCCGATAGCTCTTGTCTGGGCCAAAGATAAGGCCTTCACCTTCAAGACCAATGCAACCGGTCAGAAAGTTTTGTTAAAAGGTTATGCGGTGGGTAAATACATTGATCTATGCGCTATTGAAAAAGAGACAAAATCCTCTGATAAAAAAGCAGAAAACGATTGTAATCCAATCATAGAAACCGAAACAGGCAAAAAACAACTCAGCTCAATAACCTTTTTCGCCACTTCTATTGATTATCTGTAGCAGTTGCAGGACGTTTGATATAAAAAATATCCTGACGGATTCATCCTTGTCAGGATATTTTTTATAAATGTATAATTATGCCCAGATAATCACGGATCACTGTTCCAGAAGTACCGTTACATATCATTCGTAATTCCAAGACAAAACAGATATCAGGTAACACTCAAGGGAGTCCGGTTGTTAAACATACTGAATGGATTTTGGGCTGCATCTACTGAAGATTTAATGAAAATTGCTGCCTGATTATCTTGTTTTTTTACAGACTTTCAGGAGTAAGGTACTGAATTTCCCCTCGAATACTCTGAATTACCCTGCTCAAGTCCGAACAAATAATGGTCTCACTAGGCATAGAATTATTTATAGCCTATAAAAAAATCTATAGTTCGGGTAATCGCTCAGAACTGCTAATGGTTTTTATCAGGTAGAAATAAAAAAAATCTTTATCACTTGGTTGAAAAGGCTGCAATTATTATCGAAATTCCGATTACAACAATATACTTCAGTACCAAAAACGTTATTCGTCTTTCATTTGTTGGTGGTTATAGCTTATTGGTATAGTTGATGAAAAAATTCTTTAGTTTGTAGCGCAACGCATGAACGTGTGAGGGTGATTGGCTGTGAATAATTATTCTGGCAACTATTTTGCATTGTAGCAGTTACTGGATACCTTTCTTTCAACCGCAAGAGAGATCTGATAAAGGGTTTTACTATGCCATATTGGAAAAAAA
>JAAEKY010000476.1 GCA_024227235.1 Desulfobacteraceae bacterium
GGGTAATACCTGTCGCCACCTTTATCCTCCCCTTTTATTAGTGCAAGCATTCTTCCGCTCAGATTCTAAGCAAAGCGTATGCCAGTTGTTTGTTTTGATTTATCTCTGATTAAAAAAGGAAAGTGAGTTTTCGTAAGTTCGTCGGCAAAACTGCCCATTAATCACTAAAAGGTAGCTTGTTGAGGGGGTATCAGCGAAGAGTCGACTGTCATGATTTTTATTCAAAAAAGTTTATAAATAATTAAAAAAGAAATTCATTTGCTTAAGTTTATCTTATCTTTTCTTTGCATATTGCAAATATATGTATATCAGCACGTGCCTGCAACGATAATTTTGCCATATTGGAACCAAACTGATTGCCGGCTGCTAAGTCTGGGTTCATATCCAAAAGACCACTACTATATTCCATATCTGTCATTATTTATTATAAATATAAATAGTAACCGCAATTACAATCACCGTTTTTCGGTAAACGATTTGCCGCAAAAACGATATCTGTGTGCAAAACGAAAAACATAATTTGCAAGATGCAAATACAAATTCCAATTTGCGTCACAATTGCAAAAGCGAGCCTGTTTCTACAGATATTTTAAAATCTCATTGTTTTTTCTAAAGTTTAGCTCTGGACCACACGATAATAGTATCGTGAGACAAGATAGGTGTAATTTTACGATGGATATCATTAGGAAGCACACACCTTTTCTTATTTAAATTTTTAAAACAGTTACTTATATGAGAGGCCAAAATGAAAACACCTGAAATTCCACCCCAGCAAATACCTGGCCAGCATATCGACCCGCTCAAGAATCAAGCTGAAGTCTCTCCCAATAACCAAAACAGGTCTAAAAATCCTATCCCGAAAAAGGCTGCACC
>JAAEKY010000477.1 GCA_024227235.1 Desulfobacteraceae bacterium
GATTTGCCCTATACTGTTTATAAGGATACGCGAATTAAACCTGAAGAAGCAAGAAAGGTTACCTTCGTTATTGATAAGCCGATAAATATTAGTAAAGTAGTAGCAACACTCCGGTGTGGGTTTTTAGGAGATTTTGGAGAAGAACTGGAAGCCTGGACATCTGAATATATTTATCAAAAAGATGTTACCTTCCAAACAACATCATATTAGGGGGAAACGATGCGTAAAATAATTGTTGCGGTTTTTCTGTCTATATTTTTCATATTTTCCTATGGCTTTGCTGCTGATAAAGATGTATCAGAAATCGTAATGAAAGTTGAAAAAATTATTAGTTTAGAAGATATTAGCGCTGATCAAGTAATGACTGTTTACAGAAAAGATGGGACGATTCGGTCTTACGAAATGAAGTCATTGACAAGTGGTAAGGATAAATCATTCGTGGAGCTAACCGCACCTCCCAGAGAAAAAGGAAGACAGGTGCTGAGATTAGGTGATGTCGTGTGGAGTTACATGCCAAGCGTAAAAAGATCGATTCGGGTCTCCGGTAGAGGAAGTTTTATGGGAGGAGATTTCGAGAACAATGATGTTCTCAGGTTGAATTTAGTTGGCGATTACTCATCCGAAATCATCGAAGAATTGCCTGATCAATATGTATTGGCGCTAAAAGGAAAGGATTTAAGCCTTTCATATGCCAAAATAAAATTATGGGTAAAAAAAGATGATTTTCAACCAGTTAAACAGGAATACTACACCATCTCGGACAAGCTCATAAAGTCAACCATTTACGAAAGCATTAAAGATTTCAATGGATTTAAGAGACCTTCTAAGCTTGTGATGCAAAGCGCCATGTATCCCAAACAAAAAACCATATTGGAAATGAAAAAATTTAAAATTGGTATCAAAAACCCGTCTAAAAGATTTAGAAGATCCGGCCTGGGCAAATAATTCAAACCAGGATATTATACACGTATAAAAAGAACGACAAATCACCATCAGAGAGGACAAACAATGTGTAAAAAAACGTTCTTGATAGGGCTCTTATTTTTTTTCACATACTCATATGGTTTTGCCGCAAATAAAGATATTTCGGAAAGTTATCAATCTGTCAGAACCGTAGATATAATGAACCAGGTCAGTAAAAATATGGACCAGAATAATATAAGATCCGAGCAGGTTGTCACTGTTTGTAGAAAGGATGCAACCATCAGACAATACAGGTTGAGGATAATGACCTCTAACGGGGATAAGGCTTTCGCAGAAATTATTGAGCCTAAACAATTTAAAGGCCGACAGTTTTTGAGGTTAGGCGATACCGTTTGGGCCTATTTCCCCGATCTAGCACGTCTTCAAAGCCGATCCGAGAGTCGTACGAAAACCGCGATTAGAATTTCTGGCCGAGAAGCATTTATGGGAGGCGATTTCACCAACAATGATATTCTCCGTTTGAATTTAATTAGCGATTACAC
>JAAEKY010000478.1 GCA_024227235.1 Desulfobacteraceae bacterium
CGTGTGATCAGAGGCACTCACCAGTGCCGGTTTGAGCCCAAGTACCTACAGAACTATCTTGATGAATATGTCTTCAGATTCAATCGTCGAACCTCAAGATCAATTGGCAAAAAGTTCATGCGTATAGTCCAACAAGTAACTCGCTCAACTAAACTAACGTATCAAAATATAAAGGATGACATTGACCCAATATCTTCTCAAACATTTTCACTTGGGCTTTCTGGATAACCAGATAAAAAATTTAAAACCACGGAAAAGAGAAAAAGCATTCGTTTCATTTTAGAGGTCTTCCTGGTTGTAGGCATAGGCCCCTGTGTTAGTTGATATTTTTGTATAATATCCAATTTTTAAAAATCATAGCGTGTTTCCTAAAAATGAGATATTATCTATATTTATAAGTGCTTAAGCTGATTGTAACAAAAACTGAAGGAATGCGAATTGAACTTTGTCAGGATAGAGGCAACTCAGTAACAGTCACTTATTTGCCTATATCGGATTTTGATGAGTAAATGCAAGATTGGACCCGACATTTTACTGAAAGGTTTATAAAGACACAGTGATGAAAAAATCCTCCAAAAAAAGATTAACACCAAAGCAAGCATCCGCTTTTCCGGGCCATTCCCTGTTTGAGAAAATAGCCCGTGC
>JAAEKY010000479.1 GCA_024227235.1 Desulfobacteraceae bacterium
AATCCACTGTCTTTTTTTGCGCTCCTGAACCAATTCTAGCCAAATTGTTAAAATGATGCTAATTATAGCTGTTTTGGTCAAAGGCACAAGTCTATCTTTTCCCTAAAGCTGTAAATTCGGTAGGCTCCAGAGCCAAGGCGCCAACAAAACCAGAACGAAACAATATTAAAATTAATGAGCACTAGGTAGGGCCTGATCTGGTGTTCTCCGGCTTTCCGCAATGCTTTAAGAATATCAACATGACAAATCGCCCCCATCCTTATAGTGCATCTAACCACCAATAAGCTTTAAGAGCATTGGCAGAAATATTTGACATATCCCCAAGGCTATTTTAACTTATTCATATAAAGATATCAAAATCATCACATATTAAAAAGACAGGGTTGCGATACACTTTCGATTTTGCATTCCAAAGGAAGTGGTATGGCCGACGGGTAAGATAGAAGTCGCAATAGAAGCATTCTTTAAAAAAAGGAGGAAAAAATGCCTGCTCGGGAAATTCAATATCTTAAACTGTTTAAAGATGTGTGTAAAAAAATCAACTCTTCTCTTGATATTGGCGAAGTATTGAAAGCAGTCACTGAAAATACAGTAAAAACATTAGACGTTAAGGGATGCACTATCTTTCTATTGGATAAAACAAAGAAGAGATTGCGCGTGAGCTCATCATACGGGCTAAGTCAAGAATATATCAATAAGGGACCAGTCGATTCGGAAAAAAGCATTGTGGATACCTTGCGTGGTGATTGGGTTCTCGTTTCAGATGCAAAAAACGACCCTAAGATTCAGTATCGCCAAGAAGCAAAAAAAGAGGGAATAGCATCCATTCTGTCGGTGCCGATGTCTGTTAAGGGGACAACTATTGGCGTCCTCAGAATCTATACTTCGGAATCCCGGAAATTTTCTGATGTTGAAAATGAATTCATATCCGGCTTGGCTGAGATAGGCAGCATAGGTATTGAAAACGCGAGGATGTATAGCCACATAAAAACAGACCATGAAAAATTAATATACGATGTGCATCAATGGTTCGATTTCGGCGCATCTTCTGATTAGAAGCCATCTCAAAAAACGGATTTTGGTCCAAGATGTAGGCGGATCCGGGTTTCAAACCGCAGGCATACTCCGGTATGTTGAGGATTTGAAACCCGGATCCAACACCCAGATTGGGCCAAAAGACTTTTTTGAAATAGCTTATAGTGTCTGGTTTTGCCCAAATCGGAGGTTAACCTGCAAGCTCTTAATGTCGTTTTTCAACTCGCCTTATTGCTTTGATGTTATGATTACACGCCCACGAGAGGCAAAAGAAACGCCTTGCTGATTTTTTGCACCAATCATTATTGATTCAACAATAGGCGGATTAACAAATTTTTCGGATTTCCATTGAACTATGAAATTAGCACCCGACCCTCCGCTTTTATCTTTTTCTGGTATAACATAACGTAATGATTCTAGTGAATTTAGAATTATTGGCTTCTCTAAATACTTTTTTAAGAGCCTGCCTTGCGTCTCGTAATAATCGACAGCGGTGATTTTTATTTTATGTTCTGGATCAATGTTTCTGATACTTAATGTCACAGTTAATAAGAACGGCTTTTCACGATTGCCGCTGTAAATATGTGAATACGCAGGCACATAAATAGTTTGCCCATCTGACAACCCGAATTTTCCATCAGCATGTAAAGGCAGGGGTGAAAAAGAACAAATAAATGAAAAAATAAGCAAATAAGCCAAAGGATAGCTCTTTCTCATAATTACTCTCCAATCCATTATTGTATTGGGGTCAGACCTACACATTTTACGTAAAGATGTTTTTCT
>JAAEKY010000480.1 GCA_024227235.1 Desulfobacteraceae bacterium
AAACCTTTTAGGGTGAAACGTCCGGCAGTGATAGGTGGGGCGTGGAGCAGTCCACGTATCATCCCAAATAACCGTTCTTATCCGGTTCATTTGGTTTGGTAAGATCTATAATGCAAAAATCAAGGTGTGACCCCATTCCTCTTTATAGGTTAGCTCGGTGCAACCCCAAGGGATCAGAATACTAATTTCCCCACATAACGTACTGCTCTGCGGCGAGGAAACCGAGTCCGCAGCAGCAGATGGTTCGGCAAAGCCGATTATTAATGCCGTTCCTATGGCTTGGACAACATTGCTATAATGGTGCTACGGTCTTGGTTTCTTTCTTCTGTCAAGTAGACTGCATATTCAAGTGAATTTAATCTATCAATTTGCTCTACCCCAACCCTGGCAGAATTAACGCTCATATCAATATCGACCTCAGGATTAGCGCTTTTGCTCAAAAGGAAAGCAATAGATTTAGGTTTATTGTAATAAACGGCTTTATGCAGCACGGAAAATCCGTCACCATCTACTGAATTAATATTAAAACCTTTGTCTATAAAGAACTGTAAATACCGAATTGTTTTTTCTGTCTCATCATCATTTGAAAGAGCCAATATATACCCCAAGCCTTTACCAGCCTTTAAAGATTCCAAATCATCTTCATCGCCCCTAAACTTGAATAAATAAAAATCTGCGATTCCTTTTGGATATAATGGAAAGCCGCCTGAATCACGATTGTAGCTGTAGCGAATAAGATCATGAATATCTGATTTAATCAGTAGAAAGGTGCCCAAGCCGTAATATGCGCATAATAATACTATTAACGTAATTGTAATGGATATTATAGTTTTCTTTTTCATATCCAACTCCATACTATTTTCTGATTTAAATCGTTAACTTTTGAATAGGCTATCACCGCAACCATTCGCTTGTTGTTCATTGCAGAACCGCCACTGGTTATATACTCAAAGTCTGAGCGAAAATTTCTGGCAATACTGCCCCTGACAGAATCATATATTTTAGCATTGGTCAGATCAGTCGCGGTGGCGTGTTTGAACCAATGCGGTGCGGCTTTTTTTCCAAATTTGGCTAATGCCTTGCCGAATTTTACCGGAGGTTTCATATAAAAAACATCAAATACAATTTTAACATATCCCAGAGCATAAGAGGCATCCACCGCCTCAACCATAAGCGCTTGAGCAAAGCCTCTAACATCATCATTAATAACAGCTTTGCCAATGAAAGCACCTTGATTTGGATAAAAGAAGGTCAACACATCTTTAGTTTCGCCCTCATCGAATATCAATTCCTCTGGCTTAAACTTCATTAGGTGTACGTGCTGCATTTCAGGCATTGAGAAACCTCCCTCCGTGTAATAATTGGTTGTTTTATTAACCCGGCGTTTAAATACACAACTACGCAGCATATGCGATCTTCTTATGCTTGAAGTATTTCATAATACGTGCCGGCATCTTTTGGAGCTTTCTCAAATGTGATAGTGCCTTGGCTTTCAACTGGCTTCGAGATCTTGCCGGAGGTCCGGAATGAACGCCGGCTTTCAAGTCGCAGTTCAGGTATTCATCAGGGTTCAACTCCGGTGAATAGGATGGAAGAAAGAAAACTTCTATTTGATGTGTATGTTCATAAAGCCAGTCCCGTGCTTTATAGCTGTGATGGACTCTCAGGTTATCGAGAATTAAAAATATCTTTCGGTCAGCATCTTTGATCAGTCGTTTCATGAATTTGATAAACGTGTCAGCGTTCATTCGATCGTTGTATATCATAAAGCGGACTTTGCCTTGGTTGGTGACTGTCGATATCAAGTTAACCCGTTTACACCTGGCCGATATCCTGATTGCCGGGGTTTTTCCTCGGGGAGCGTAGCTTCTGCCATGGTAACTGTCATTGCAAAGACCGGTTTCATCGCCCCAATGAATCTCGGCTGCTTCTTTCTTCGCCTTTTGCTGGATTGCTGGATATTCTTCGTCGAGCCACTTTTTCACCGCCTTGGGATTTTGTTCATAGGCCCGCTTCAACGGCTTTTGAGGGGTAAAGTTCCAGCGTTTGAGATAGTCACCAATGGTGCGGATGGGAACATCCGTTCCCTAAAGTTGCTTGATCAGTTGCTTCACTGCAACCCGGGTCCATAACGCGAACGGCAGCTTCAATTGATCCGGGCATTTGTCGCAGATGGCTTTTTGAATATCTTTTTCTTGTTCTTTGTCCAATTTACGACAACTACCAGTAGGCCGCCCGCGTTTTTTAATTTTGAGGACTTTTTTACCGTCGTTTTGGTAACGGATCCACCATATGTTGCAGGTGGAACGGTTCAAACCGGTAATGACACTGATTTCTTTGAAGGTACGGCCCTGTTTACGCAGTCGAATAATTTGATAACGAAGTTCTTGTTGAACATCAGTACTGAGTTTTCGTGCATCGATTTTTTCCATGCACGTCATATAGCACATTTGAGAAGAATTGTTAAGTATTTATGCACCGGGTTAATATTATAAAAAACATTGCATTTATGAAAAAAATATATTATAAAACAGTGGTTTGAAAATTGACGGGCAAGCGGCTGTTAATATAGAGATGTGTTTGGTTTATAAGAGCGAAGGGGCTTGTTTCGTTTTACAGACATTAAGCGTCAATATTTCTACGAAATACGCTGTAGGTTTGTCCTTTTTTGCGGGTATTCAGCTGAATGGAGGCCTCCTTTGGTAATGCAGTTCCCAATAGAGGTTCCGAGTGAGCTTTTAACTTTAATGGCATCACGGATTTAATCCGCGATGGGAAAGGAGAAGATTGTGATTGACAAGAACCTACAAGAAGAAAAGAATCAAAAGGTTACATTGAAAAGCAAAAAAGCGTATGAAAAACCAACGATGGAAGAGCACGAACCCCTGGAAGAATCAACTGCATATGTATATTACTATTATATATGGTAATAATTGATAAATTATTTTTGCCAGTTGATGTTTATCGTTATAAAGTATAACTTTAGTTCAAATCGTATTGTAGACAGAACTACTTTCACTCTACAGTGAAAGTAGTTCTGTTTTTTTATTATGGGCGTTAATTACTTGTCATATTTTGGAATCTTGTTCTGGAGTAATTTTTTCATTGTATTCAGCCGTTTTTGCGGCGTTTCAAAGACAATTCGGGTAATTGAAGTGTTCGTCCGAATTCTGCCGCTTAAAGAAAAATCTTTTTGTGAGATTTCCGAGAAAGCCGAATCGCTGTACCAGCACACCCCCTTCCTCTTTATTGCAAAAAAACAAAAGTGCCTTATCAGAGGATTTTTACTTTTTTTCTTTGGTAAAAGAATGGGACTTGACATATGCCTCAGATTCGGTTGCCAGTGGAAAGATAATATATTAAAGACCCATTGCTGGATTCTTGAAAATAATATCGTCCGTTTTGAAGTTGATGAAGTCATAAAAGAATATGATACATTGGTTGATTATACATAAGGAGGCATAAAATGGCATATGCATTGTCAAAAGAATATTTGTGGAAAAAAGTTAAAGAACGCGTGGTGGTTCTTCATTTTGATTCGGGCAAATATTATTCATTAAACACAACCGGCAGCTTGATATGGAAAAGTCTGATTGAAAACATTTCACAGGCTGAAATCGTCAACCAGGTTTGTCTTGAATTTGATATTGACCGCCAGACGGCCGAAAAAGACACTGAAGAAATAATAAATGACTTTTTATCAAAAAAATTCATTAAAAAAGTATAGCCTCACTTTTTTCCTTGAATTGCCGGGTACAAAATGCTGCGTATCGTTTTTTTCGGTATAGAAACCAGGATTCTGGATCAATTGAGACACTGCCGTGTTGATCTTGCTGGTGTCTATCTTCCACCTGCTCCATACTGGATCCGTAAACGATGGCCCTTTCTGTCAAAATTTCCTCGGATAGTAAAAAAATTTTTCGGAACCGTCGCTGCATACGGTTATTTCTCAGATTTCCTTGAAGAGAATGAAATCCCTGCTTTGATAAGCCCTGATGTTAATTCTAAAAAATTCAAGGAAATATTTTCCCGATTAAACCCGGATCTGGCAATTGTATCAAATTTCGGCCAAATTATCGGAGCATCATTATTAAGAATTCCCAAATACGGATTCATTAACATGCATCCTTCGATATTACCTAAATACCGTGGGGCAGATCCCCTTGGCCACATTTTGCTGAATGCTGATAAAACATCCGGTGTTACCTGGCATCAAATGACAACTAAAATCGACTGCGGAGACATTCTAGCACAGGAAACCTTTCCTGTTGAACATCATTACAGGATAAAAGACCTTGAAACAAAATCCATCGCCCTGGCTATAAATATGCTTGAGCCATTATTAGAAGATATTGAAAAAGGGCAGCTAAAACCGAAAGCGCCGGATGAAACAGATGCAACATATTATCCCAAGCTGACAAAGAGGGAAAAAAAGCAAGTAAAAGCTATGGAATCAGGTAAATCATGAATGAAGATTACACGCTATATCTGGATCTGGGGCATGCTGCCATTTGCCTGAGATTCCCCGATCAACAATTTGCCGGCAAGGCGATTGATCACATCTTTCTTAAAAAGAGCGAAAAGCGCAAATCCATTGGGACAATACACTTTATTGAAGACAACGCAATCCCGCAAAGATCTCACCCCACATGTAAGCCCAATGCTGTATATATTGCCAAAGATGAACCTGAAGAGGGGCGCCAGCAAGTTACACTTCGCATTTTTGACAAATATACAATT
>JAAEKY010000481.1 GCA_024227235.1 Desulfobacteraceae bacterium
GGTCCAGGACACCGGCCTTTCACGCCGGCGACAGGGGTTCGAATCCCCTTGGGGACGCCACCTTAAAAAACAAAAGCTTTCAGCGATTGGCTGAGAGCTTTTTTGTTTGGTGGGTATAAGTTCACCGGAGAATAGTTAATTAGTGTCTGAACGAAAAGTATAAAAAGCCCGTCATTGTGGTGCGGAGCTTTATAAAATATTCTGAAGTTTTAAAATGAATTTATAATATTGATTGAGTTTTACTCAACATTAAGTTAGTATAACTTATTTAAATTAAAGGTCATTTTAAATATTATGGCATATTTGGTGATCAATCCCAGATTACAAAATAAGTAAAACTTCGAGGTGATTTTGCGTAAAACTTTTGAACCACAATTGACATTCGGTCAGACACCAATTGATCAAATTAAAATTGATATGAGATCCAGAGATGAAATCCCAAAACTTCTCTTAGGACTACAATATATCTATTGTAATCCTGAATTACGTCAGGAAGTTTTCAATATCCTAAACAATATGATTCCAGAGCATACAAATTCAAAAACAGGCCGTCCCGGAATGAATCTGTGGAAAATTCTTGTCATGGCAACCATACGGATCAATTGTAATTGGGATTATGATAAACTCCAGGAAATCATCAACAACCACAAAACTATACGACAGATGTTAGGACATGGGATGATGGACGATGACAAGACCTACCCTCTACAGACATTAAAGGACAACGTTTCACTTCTGACTCCTGAAATTCTTGATAAAATTAACACCCTGGTTAATAAAGAAGGGCATAAACTCCTGGTAAAAAAAAAGATCAAAAATTGATGGGGCGTTGTGACTCTTTTGTTGTTGAGACCGATGTACACTATCCAACCGATATCAACCTATTGTTTGATGCTGTTCGCAAAATGATTCAACTGGCAGCCCTGATCAGCCAGGGCCAAGGGCAATCTTTGTGGCGGCAGTATGAATACAGTATACGGTCGTTCAAAAAGTTGTTCCGTCGTGCCCAACAATTAAAACGCTCCACTTCCAAGGATGAAAAGAAAAAAGCCGTCAGAGAAGCGCTGATCATTAACGCTCACAAAATTTATATCGAAGCAGCACACGGGTATATCCAAAAAGCAATCTGGACCATTGACAATCTATCCTCAAATAATCCATTGATCCTCGCAAGAGCTCAAGCACTGGAAAACTATATCAACCATGCTAAACGGCAAATAGATCAAATTCAACGAAGAGTAATTCAAGATGAAAAAATTCCACATCATGAAAAGGTCTTTTCAATTTTTGAACCTCACACGGATTGGATTTCTAAAGGGAAAGCCGGTGTTCCGCAAGAATTAGGATTACGGGTTTGCGTCTTGGAAGATCAATTCGGGCTAATTCTGCATCACAAAGTCATGGAAAAAGAGACTGATGACAAAATTGCGGTATCGATGGTTGAATCAACGCTAAAAAAGTTCTCCGACTTCAAAGGATGCAGCTTTGATAAAGGTTTTTACAGTCCCGGTAACAAGAAAAAATTAAAAACCGTACTGGAGACTCTGGTACTTCCGAAAAAAGGAAAACGAAACAAGGCTGAACAAGTGGAAGAAACATCTGAAGAATTCATCCACTATAAAAGAAGACACTCTGCAGTGGAATCCGCCATAAATGGATTGGAGAATCACGGTTTGGACCGATGCCCAGATCATGGTATCCATGGATTTAAGAGGTATGTAAGCCTCGCTGTCCTATCAAGGAATCTCCAAATCATTGGACACTGTATCCAACAAAAAAAGCTAAAACAGTTACAGCGATCTCGACGCAAAGCAGCATAAAATAAGAATACGAGAACACATGCAAACAGGATAGTTGTGTCCGAAATCAGGTGCAATTGCCAAAGAATATTAAAAACGAATTATCTTACCTCACATATGGTCGTGAGGTAAGAAATAATGCAGAGGCTATTACTGTCTTGTCATGACCAACACGGCCAAAAACTTAGTTTTCGGTCAGGCACTAATTAATTAAAACGTACATAACCAATCTCTGGAGTTGCCCTGGGGCCACGGGGCGGGTCTAAAAACTTCAGTTTCAATCAAAATTTTATTAGATTTGAGTTTGTCGGCAATAAGCCCCAGGCACCTCAGTCAAACGTTACGGCGGCTGTGCCGCATTAAAATATGATTTAAAAACACTTGCTTTATGAATCACAAGAGCTTATATTATGAGCCATAAAATAATAATTTATAAATCACGGCTTTGACCATGAATTCAAAAAAGTGGAACTGGCAGCAAGACGACTGGCCCAATTTCAGCTATGACAAAGAAATTATTGCCCCTCTTGAACAGGAGTATATTCAAGAAGCTGGTATTTCATTTGGAATAATGAAGTCATTGCCAAAGGTTGAACAAAATCATTTAGCTGTTGAGCTAATCAGTGATGAGGCCTTGAACACATCAGAAATCGAAGGGGAAATTTTAAACCGGGATAGTTTACAATCTTCCATCATGCGCGAATTTGGTCTTGCCGAAAGAGTGCGAGAAGCCAGGACCACACCAGGTGAACGCGGCATAGCAAAAATGATGAATGAATTGTATGCCGAATATCAACATTCCTTGAGTCATGAAATGCTTTTTAGCTGGCATGATAACCTGATGCTCGGAAATCCAAAGATCAAAGCCGGTGAATACAGAATCTATAAAGAAGA
>JAAEKY010000482.1 GCA_024227235.1 Desulfobacteraceae bacterium
AAATTACGCATATAATTATCTCAATATATTCTTGTCAAGCACAGGCAGGGGATGGTGTGAAATTTTTCACGGGTTAAATCACTTCGGGCGGCAGGACGCCGCAGGAGAAGGGATTTTCCTCGGAAAAAATCAGGATGATTTTTGAGAATGAGTGAAAATTTTTACACCAATTCCTGCCGGTCATTATTTGACACATTATTTAAAAAGAGTGTTATTATGAAAATTTTAAAAACGGAACAGTATAGATGGATATTGGTGTAGAAAATCTTCAAATTGGTGATAAGGCAGTTGAGAACAGATTATTTTTGGCTCCTATGGCAGGTCTTGGTCACATCGCCTTAAGGGAACTAATTTTAGAATTTGGTGGTGCAGGTCTGCTTTTTACTGGTATGTGCAATGCAAGGGCAGTCCCGCATGAAAACCCCAAGGTTTCACATGTGTTTAAATTTAGAAAACAAGAACTTAATAAACTTGTATGTCAAATATTCGGATCTGATCCTTTAGATATGGCAAAGGCTGCTAAGAGAATTGAACAGGAAG
>JAAEKY010000483.1 GCA_024227235.1 Desulfobacteraceae bacterium
ATTCCCTTTCATAGATCGAATTTGGCAGCCAGTTTCCATAAATATAATGCCAGGTGTTGACCAGTTTTTCAGGCATAGGTCCATGGGCTTCAAAGACAGCATAATTTCTTGGAGGAATAATATGCATATCCAAACCGTCTGGTGTTTTTTCTAAATGTTGAGTTTCGTAGGCAATGGTGAATTTAAAATTATTGTACACATCAAGGTTAGAATAGATGCCATAAAATTTTTCAGGATGAATGATATCAGGAATTTTTTGAAATAATTGATTTGCAAAAAAATACCTCATAAAGTTGGGGATATCCGTTGCGACCTTATCATCTTCAAGGCTTGTATCAATGCTGAAACCGGTCACTATAAATTCATTATAAGTAACAAAACGAATATTAACAGGATCTTTCGAATATAAATTTTTATATTGTGGACTATGGATATCTATTTTTTCAAACAGAACATGTTCTCTTTTGATTTTCCTAAATTTATGGGGATTCAATCCATAGGCCTTTTTAAATGCGCGTGTAAAGGTTTCATGGGTTTGATATTGGTATTTTAACGCAATATCCAATACATTTTGCCTGGAACAAATAAGTTCATGAGCCGCAACACTCAAACGACGTTTTCGTATATATTCTTTCAGTGTAAACCCTGTAATAAAGGCAAAAATCCTGTGGAAATGAGACAAAGAACTATAGGATTTTTGGGAAACCTCTTCCAAAGAAATAGGGGTAGACAAATTACCTTCAATAAAATCTATTGATTTTTGTAATCGCGAATAATAATCCATCTTTCACTTATCTGCCTGTCAATGGTCTCCCAAGACTGTAAATCTGACCACAATGGTCATATGGAAGTGCATTCTCAAGATCTTTAATTTGATCAAACTGGTCTCTGATTTCTTCAGCAGTGATCATTCTTTTCGTATCGCCAATACATACGCCTTTTCCAGACACCATTGCCGAACGGGCAAACCATCCTGCACTCATGGTAAAAATCATACCCGATTCTTTAGTTTCTTCAGAACAAAGCCAGGTGACGATGGGCGTGTTAAATTCAGGTTTGATTCTTTTCGCGACATCATCAGAAAAAACCCCTTTGGTCATGCCAGTATCTGCATTGGGGGCAACTGTATTGATTTTAATATCATATTTGGCTATCTCAAGTTTTAAGGTGTTCATGATGCCGATAATTCCCATTTTTGCCGCCCCATAATTTGCTTGGCCAAAATTACCATACATGCCTGAAGAAGAAGCCGTAAAAACTATTCGCCCATAGCCTGTTTCCTTCATTTTTTTTATGGCGGGTTGGGTGACACAAAAGGCACCTTTTAAATGAACATTAATGACCTCATCCCATTCTTTTTCAGTCATCTTCATAAACGTTCGGTCCCTTAAAACTCCTGCATTATTAACCAGAATATCCACTTTCCCAAAATGATTCATAGCCGTATCAACTATGCCTTTACCCCCTGCCATTGTGGCCACGGAATCATAGTTGGCAACCGCCTTTCCTCCTGAGGATTTAATTTCATTTACCACTTTGTCTGCAGTCAGTGTTTTATCGGGTTCCTGACCAATATCATTCACCACGACTGCTGCGCCTCTTTTTGCCAAATCCAAAGCATACTGCCTTCCTATCCCCTCACCTGCCCCTGTAACAATGGCTACCCGATTTTCAAATGTGATGGATTCCATCCCGCCCCCATAATTATATTCATATGACCTGTAATATTTATTTTACTGTTATCTCAGTCTTATACTAAAACACCTTAAATATTAAACAAAATCTGAAAAACCTGTTATACAATGACATAAAATAAGTATATGATAAAAAATCAATTTTTTTGAATTTTAATTATTTAATATTTTTGGAGGTGTCTATGAAATGCCATGAAGTCGATTTTGAAATATTTGGTGATGATATGCAAACTGTAGAAGTAGAACTTGATCCAGGCGAAACCGTTATTGCAGAAGCAGGTGCCATGAACTGGATGGAAGACGGGATCTCTTTTGAAGCCAAAATGGGGGACGGCTCACAGCCTGATAAGGGATTTATGGGTAAACTTTTTGATGCAGGAAAACGTGCAATCACAGGAGAGTCCTTATTCATGACTCATTTTACGAACCAAAGCCAAGGGAAAAAAAGAGCCGCTTTCAGTGCGCCCTATCCCGGAAAAATTATTCCTGTAGATATGACTAAAATCGGTGGAGAGCTGATCTGCCAAAAAGATGCTTTTTTGTGCGCGGCTTTGGGGACCGAGGTGACCATTGCCTTTAATAAAAAACTGGGGGCGGGATTTTTTGGAGGCGAAGGCTTTATTCTTCAGCGTCTTTTAGGAGATGGTATGGCCTTTGTTCATGCCGGTGGCACCATTGTAAAAAAACAATTACAAGGAGAAACCATTCGAGTCGATACCGGTTGTATTGTTGGCTTCAGCCCAGGGATTGATTATGATATCCAGCGTGCCGGCAATCTAAAATCAATGTTTTTCGGTGGTGAAGGATTGTTTCTGGCAACCTTGAGCGGGCAAGGCACTGTTTATCTTCAAAGCCTACCATTCTCAAGATTGGCGGACAGGATTCTTCAGCATGCACCTAAAGCTGGTGGCAGCAGTAAGGGAGAAGGTTCTGTTTTAGGCGGCATTGGCAGAATGCTGGATGGCCATTAAAGGTAAGTATTTTATACGATAAGACAAAACATTGAGAGCCCTATTATAAACAGGGCTCTCATGGTTTAAAATAGAGAACATATTCATTTTTAGAAATTGATATACTCACAATTTAATTTTAAAAACAACCAACGCCTGATAAATTGATGAGTATATTTGCATACACATAATACTATAAAATAATTTTTGAAATTGGTTTGTCTTCTTTCTTAAAGCTGTTAAAGTGTGCATTATTTTAATCAAAATTTAAGAGAACAAATATGTTTAAAAAATTAAAATTCCTTATTTATACTCGAGCATTTATTTATATTGCTTATTATATTATCCGAATTTATAGCCTTACGTTCCGCTTAAAAGTTGTCAATGAAGATAAGTGGCAGGATCTACTGAAACTTGGCAGGCCTATTCTTCTTTGTACCTGGCACCAGCAATTTTTTTCTGCTATCCAGCACTTTAAAACATATTCAAAGCTTAATCCTGGCTTAATGATCAGCCAGAGCAAGGATGGAGATCTGATTTCTGGAGTGGCAAGAAAAACCGGATGGCATACTCCCCGGGGGTCATCTTCTCGAGGGGGAAAAAAAGCAATGAATGCGATGATCAAACACCTGAAAACCTTTGGTTTGGGTGCACATATTGTTGATGGGCCAACCGGACCGATTGGAAAAGTCAAAGCCGGTGTTATTAAAATGGCACTGGAAACAGACGCTCTGATCGTGCCATTTTATACCCATGCAGATCGTGCCTGGTTTTTTAATTCCTGGGATAAATTCATGCTTCCTAAACCTTTTTCCAAAGTTATTTTAACCTTTGGTGATGAAATACATTTCGCATCAGATAACACGTCTACCAATTTTGAGGACCATCTCCAAGAGCTCGAAACCACCATGCTGCCGGGATTAATCCTTAAGCAATCCTGATGGTGTTCTTTTCCCGATATGGGTGTTTGCAGGATATAAAACAAATAGCAGTTTTCGTTTATTCTTTTCTTGACTTCATATATCTATCAAGGAAAACTATAACGGAACGAGCTTGAATCATTTGGCTTTTACAGGATCTCTTTTTTTGAATGATTCACAATATATTCAATTTTATTTGTGACATAATCATTGGCCGAAATTAAATTAAATGTCCCCCAAAACTTTTCTTTACCATGCTTTTTAGCCATAACGCCGAACACCTCATCTAAAAAATCCCAAGGGTATCCTAATGTCCCATCCAATTCGATATTAATTTTATCATATGTTTCAAAATTCTCTTCTAAAAAGCGCTCTCTGAAATCCTCTCCTGAAAATTCAGAAACCCCTTTTTCTCTTCCCCCAATATATTTACTGAACTCTTTACAAATATTGATTGTCAATTCTTTCATTGTATATCCGCCCAAAATTAGGATTGCATTTTTTACTTACAGCTCTCATCTTTATGATGAGAGCCATCTTTTGTCAATAAAGGGAAAAAAAGATGATGCTCTTTCAAACAAAAATGAGACAAAAACATGTTAATCGTTTTTAACACTGTCTCTGCCCGGTATTTTGGAACAAAGACAGTGTGGATTTTGATTCGCAGACCTTAAGAACTTACTTTTTCTTTTTTTGAATCAAATTCAACCCGATCAACTATTCTGTCTTCAAGATCAAGACGATTGAGCCTGACCATTTCAAAGCTGTCCACTTCAATAAAAATATTTCCTTTGGTATCAACCAACTTCAGGTTATAGGTATTGGTTTCTTCACCAGACACTTTCTTTTCAGTGATACAATAGTATTTTTTATTTTTTTCAACATCTTTATAAAATTTTAATGATTTGATTTTATACGGCAACACAGTTCTTGATGTGGTAAAAAATTCAAGAAGGCCACCCGTCTGGAACATAGCATCAACAAGGATAGGGGCTGCTACAAAATTGGGGTCTGTCACATCCTTAAAGAATTCCTTTTTGCTGGTATCTTCAACCGTTGTGACCAATGTTGTACCATCAAAGGAGTTTATATCTGTGATGGTGCCAAAAAGGCCAAACATGAACAATCGTTTGGGATTATAAACCAATGTTTCAAGATCACCTTCATAAGAAACCGGGCTAAACTCAGGCAGCTTGATCTTTTTTGCCTTTAATGGTTTTAGAGCAAATTTATATCTGCCTTCATAATGAAGTTTTGGATCTCCCATGACAACACCTTTGGGATTTTTAAACTGAGAAGATATTTGGCAGTCAAAAAGGCCATCTCCTTCACTGCTGCCTGAAATCAAAAGCTCTTTGGGGCGTCCCTTTAAGAGTTTAATCCCATAAGGAATCTGGAAATTAGACAATTCGATAAAATGAGCCTTATCCTCAGAAAGAGATTTTGCCACTTCTGCCATGGTTTCTATTCCAGTGGAACCCAGAAAAAGCGGCACATCTTCCATGGTATGGTCATGCAGGAAAAGATCTCTTTCAATATCCAGTACCCGAGAATATGTCGTTCCGGATGACGTCTTATCTACAGGTGTATCCAGGAATGGAAACTGAACATTGCCTGGGTCTCCTAAGAGGCCATCTATATCAAAAGAGTAATCAAGACCGGAAAAAACCATTTCAGACTCTGTCTTGTCTAAAAGATCTGCCATAAAGAATTTAACGCCCTGTTCCATGGGGAGAAATTGAATGCCTCTTTGCTCAAGCACCATCTTCACAGTTGGATTGGTTGCCATTCCGACCCCCCCCCATGCTGTCCATGCATAGACCTTATATGTTCTATCCGGATGGAGCTGTTGTTGGCGGAAAAGTGTTTTCCCAAGAAAATCATTGGCGGATGTATAATCCACTTGTCCTTCATTTCCAAAACGAGCGGTGACTGATGAAAAAGTGAAAAAGTATTTATATTCTCTTTCTTTAAAAGCATTAAGAAGATTTCTCATTCCTTTGACTTTTACATCCACAACCAGCTCAAAAGACCAGAGCTCTTTTTTGGCGATAAACTGACTCATTTCCATACCGGCTGCATGGAAAACACCATCTATCTTGTCATATTTATCAACCACTGCCTTAACCGCTTTTTCATCGGTTACATCCACACAATTATATTCTACACTAACTCCTTGAGACTGTAGATACTCAATATTTTCAATGGACTGGCGAACCCGCATTAAACGATCCAATGCCCGTTTAATTTCAACCGGTTTCACCCCTGGCATATCGTCTCTTAGAAGTGCCATCAACTCTGGTTGAGAAGATGCTTTATCCAAAAATTTAGCATCGGTACTGTAGATATCATTGATATCCAGAATAATCAGGTTAACCTTATATTTTTCAACCACTTTTTTTATAATTTCATAAGTAATGCCGCCGGCGCCACCGGTCACAAGCATGGTATCGTTCTGGGATATAATCTGTTGTGTTTTATCAGCAATGGAGGGTTCCATAGAAATGACATATCGCTTTTTATTTTTATATCCCACTTCACATCGGGTATCATCACAAAGAAGTTCATTTATAAAGGTATCTGAAATCTTAGGTTTGCTCTTTTTAGGCTGTTTGTAAGAGAAATCAACCACCTTGACCATGGTATCGACAAGTTCTTTATTGGCTGTTTTCATAAGGCCTGCAAGCCCTCCAAACATGGGATGGATCTCTTCACAATCTTCCATATAAGGAAATACAACCGAATCAAAGGTAATGGTTCCAATGACAGTGTCTTTTTTATCCAGAGTATCAAAAAGACTTTTTAGCATGACAAAAAATGATTTGAGTGTTGCATTAAGGGACGGGTCTGAATCACCTTTCCCATTTTTTCTATCAAAATAATAATCAAGAGGTGCCAGATGGATAAACCCATTTACTTGTGGATAGGCCTCTTTAAACTCTTCTACCCTTTTTTCAGTGGCGTTCACATCGGTCAGGTCAAATTTAAAATCAGCGCCTTTAGGGCCTATGGTTATGACTTGCCCTTTTTTGAGTTTTATTTTTTTAATCACTTCTTTTGCAAACCCGTGGCTGTCAAGGGATACAATAATCTTCTTACCTTTAAAATCCTTTTTGGAAACCTTTGGTATTTTCGATTCAACCGCTCGAACAATTAATCGCTTGATCGGGGATGCAGGGTCAGGAAATTCATCATCCGCATTTGCCGGCACACTAACATCTGCAGTCTTAGGAGCTTCTATTGTTTCTCCATCAGTTTCCTTTTGAGAGTCAGATTCACCATTTCCTGCACGGGTATTAATGTAGTCAGAAAGTTTGGCAATGGTATTCAAATCGCGAAGCTTTAAATCATCTGGGACGGGAAATCCAAAATGAGCGGCAATCTTAGCAAAGACCTCAACCTGCTTCACTGTATCAATTCCAAGGTCTGCTTCCAGATCAAGATGATCTTC
>JAAEKY010000484.1 GCA_024227235.1 Desulfobacteraceae bacterium
CTCACAAGGGATATTGCTCAAAAAGCCTTTTACATAATTCGATTTGGCTCTATCCTCAATTATCCAACCGAATTGATCACCTTTTTTAAACGAAGGGTTTTCGTCCCACCAGTATGAAAAGTCCCTTAAATATTTTTCTTCAGGGAAATGTTGATCCGAATAACGGTGAAGGAACCTGGCAATCTGCTCAAAATCTTTCCGGGTTATCGTTCTGACCACTCTTAATAATTTCCCACTTTAAATAATTTCATAAATTTAAAAAAGCATTCATATTTAAAAACGGTCAACAAATAAACAAGCATGTATTTTTTCCGCTTAAACATCACTTCCTGAATTTTTCTTCTGGCTGCTTTCTTATCCCCGTTCATCCACGCAGCCATGCCGTATTGATATGTTATTGTAATATTTAAATAATTTAATTCCGATTCATATATTTTATCGAAATCAGGTATGGTACTCCTTAACTCTTCTATGAATTTTTCTGTTTCAACAGGAAACATTTTAAATTTTTGAGATGTCAAACTATCACTATGCTTTCTTACCTTGGCCAGTACGCAGTCAATATATTTAATTTTATATTTATATGATATCTTTAAAAACAATTCCAAATCGGCTGCCAATTGATATTCTTTACTGAACGAATCACCGACTTCCTTTACACAATTTCTATCCAGAACAGCACTCACCTGGGTGATAAAATATCCCCGGATCAAATCCCTGAAAATATTTCCACTGGGCATTTTCTTTCTAAACAAGATTAATCAACTTTTGATTTCTCATCTATAAAAGCAATATTTGCATATGTCATTGAATAATCATTACCTTTATCATTCAATATATTAATACTTTTTTCCAGTATGGTCGGGCACCAGGTATCATCCGTATCAAGGAATGCCAGGTATTTGCTTTTGCAGAATTGAAGTCCAAAAGATCTTGCCTCTCCTAAGGTCATAAAATGGGGCGTCTGGTAATATTTTAACCTTTTATCATATTGATTGACGATAGTATTTGTTCCATCATCAGAACAATTATCAATAAAGACAATTTCAAAATCCTGATACGTCTGCTGATAAATGCTGTCCAAGGATTCTTCCAGGTATTTTGAACAATTATGGCAATTCATTAAAATAGAAACCGTGGCCATCAAACCAGCTTTCTTTTATAATATTTAATTGTCTTTTGTATACCGTCGGAAAGAGGTGTAGCAGGTTCCCATGATAGTAGCTGCTTTGCCTTTGAAATATCAGCGTACAATTTCATATTTTCACCGTCACGGTACGGAATCACCCCATATTGAGGGTCTCCTTTGCCAATATCTGTTCTTATTAATTCGATCAGGTCCTTTATCCGTAAAGGGATGCCGGATGCCAGGTTGATTACCTGGCCAAAGGCACCCGGACATTTCAAGCTCTTCAATATCCCGTCTGCAATATCTTCAACATAGCAAAAGTCTCTGAGCTGACCGCCCAATGATGCTGGGAACTTCTCCCCTTTTAAACACCCTTGAATGATTTGTGGTATAAATCGCTGATTATTCTGGCCTGGGCCGTACACCAAAAAAAGTCTTAACATGGTTACAGGAATTTTTTTCTCTCTATACAGCATTTGCAAAAAATGATTGGCTGCTGCTTTGGCGAATGAATAGCAAGAAATTGGTCTTTCACATTCATTTTCAAACTGTGGCGCAGGCAGATTACCATATTCATCACTGCTCCCGATTTGAACAAAGCCTTTTAGATCGCTCCAGTTTAAACAACGAGACAAATTAATAACCCCATTTAAATGAGTATCAATCACTGAATACCCGCCTGATAAAAAATCGACATGGTCAATATATCCACCAAGGTTAATGACATAATTGATTTTTTTATCAGACAATACATTTTTTAGCAGGGTGTAATCACGGATATCAGCGATGAGGTATGTAAGATTTTTTGAAGAAAACATTTCCTTATGTTCTCTTGAAGATAATACAAAAACATTATATCCGGTTTGGCAGGCCTTTCTAACCAAATGTTGACCGATAAAACCGGTTCCACCAACTATTAATAGATTATTGCTACTCATTGATCATACTCATTTCTATTCAAATCCCCCAATCAAAATTAATCTCATGAATAGCTTTTTGTTCAGCTTCTATAGGATCGTGTTCAATGTCTGCAATGTTCAGAACTATGTTTATATTTTTACTTTTTCCCTGGAAACCAAACCAAATCCTTGGGGGGATCGTCAGCCGGGAATAATTATCAATCGAGAGGGTCACCTCCTGAAAAGATTTCGAAAAATTTTCCCTATCACGACCATCAAACAAAACGAATCTAACTGCCCCCGAAGGAACGATGAGATTTAAAGTCATAGAG
>JAAEKY010000485.1 GCA_024227235.1 Desulfobacteraceae bacterium
AAAGAAAAAGGAGACTATGTCCTTGAACAAATTACTAAAAATGCTTCTGTATATAAACAAAATAATCTTAAAGGAGAATAATAATAATGATGGATATTGATCTTACCATGGTGAACTGGGCAAGGGCACAATTTGCCCTGACCGCAATGTATCACTGGATATTTGTACCTCTTACCCTTGGGCTTTCATTTTTATGCGCTTTTTTTGAGTCTATTTATGTAAAAACCGGAGATAAGGAGTGGAAAAATCTTACAAAATTCTGGATGACACTGTTTGGGATCAATTTTGCCATTGGTGTTGCAACAGGGATAATACTTGAGTTTGAGTTCGGAACAAACTGGTCCAATTATTCCTGGATGGTTGGTGACATCTTTGGCGCACCCCTTGCCATTGAAGGAATCTTTGCATTTTTCCTTGAAGCAACTTTCTTTGCAGTCATGTTTTTTGGATGGAACAGAGTATCCAAAAAATTTCATCTTTTTTCAACATGGATGGTAGCAATTGGCTCCAACCTTTCAGCTGTATGGATTCTTGTGGCTAATGGCTGGATGCAAAATCCTGTTGGTATGATTTTCAATCCTGAAACAGCAAGATTTGAAATGCAGAGCTTTTTTGATGTTATTTTTAACCCTGTGGCAGTTTCAAAATTTGTCCACACTTCAAGCTCAGGTTTTTTATTTGCATCATTGTTCGTACTTACAATCTCATGTTGGTATCTTATTAAAGGAAAACATATCCAAATGGCTAAAAGATCTATTGTTGTGGCTTCAGTATTTGGTCTGCTGTCATCCGGGTATGTGTGTGTTACAGGAGATACATCAGCATATGAAGTAGCGCAGAACCAGCCAATGAAACTTGCAGCCATTGAAGGCTTATATAAAGGAGAAGGACCTGCTGCCATAGTTGCTGCAGGAATCCTTAGAGTTGACAAACAACCAGGAGACAATCAAGATCCCTTTCTTGTAAAAGTTGAAGTCCCATATCTTCTCTCTGTATTAGCAGAACATTCATTTGATGCATTTGTCCCGGGAATTGACGATTTGACATATGGCAACAAAGAACAAGGAATTGAAGGTGTCCAATCAAAAATAGATAAAGGGAAAAAGGCAATAAACAATCTTGCAATGTTTAAAAAAGCTCGCAAGGAAAATAACAATCAAAAAGCAGATCAAGCTTTGGCCCAATTTAGAGAAAATCAGAACTATCTCGGTTATGGTTATCTTGACAGCCCTGAAGAAGCTATACCACCAGTTGCATTACCCTACTATGCTTTTCATATTATGGTGGCATTGGGAACTCTATTCCCTCTTCTTTTTATTGTTTTTCTTTTTTATGCAGCAAAAGATTCACTACCAGAAAAAAAATGGCTGTTGAATATCGGATTTATATCTTTATTTCTTGGCTTGATTGCCCAGCAGTCCGGCTGGGTTGTAGCAGAAGTTGGTCGCCAACCCTGGGCTATTTATGGTTTCTTGCCAGTAAAAATATCAACAACAAATCTTGCAGCTGCAAATGTCCAGATTACTTTCTTTATGTTTTTAGGCATCTTCACACTTTTACTTGCAGCTGAAATAAAAATCATGCTTAAACAAATATCCATTGGACCTAAGGAGGAGAATTAAAATGATTTCAAATCTAGATTATGCAACTTTGCAACAACTTTGGTGGATAATATGCTCCATAGTTGGTTCTCTTTTCTTATTTCTCACTTTTGTACAAGGAGGTCAGACTCTTTTATGGCAAGTAGCTAAAACTGACCTTGAAAAATCATTAGTTGTAACATCACTTGGACGTAAATGGGAAATGCCTTTTACAACCCTTGTTCTGTTTGGCGGAGCACTGTTTGCAGCCTTCCCCAAATTTTATGCAACAAGTTTTGGCGGTGCATACTGGGTATGGATGCTTATTCTTTTTTCATTTATTGTCCAGGCAGTCAGTTATGAGTACCGTAAAAAACCAGATAATTTTCTGGGTTCGACAGTA
>JAAEKY010000486.1 GCA_024227235.1 Desulfobacteraceae bacterium
CATAATTTATAAAATTATTTTTTATATTCAGGATATCGAACTTCAAGATTGAAATCATTTACTTCATCTAAAAATAACATCTGTTCCTTAGATAAGGTAAGCATTGAAAGTTTTGCCAATTTATTTAAGTTATGAGTTTTTTGGGGGATTTTATTGTCATTATTCATAACAAATAATGCTTTTAAAAGCTTTTCAAGTACCAGGTGGCCAACAAACAGACACCAGTCAAATTTGTCTGAATCAAAAAGGCTCTGACTTGCAGACAGATCATTGTCTGCTGATTTAATCCAATAGTTTATATGTCCTTTGAGATCCATAATTTAATCATATGATATAATTCTTATTAAAGATAGGCAATATAAAAATGAAGGGTCAAATGATAGGAGGGATAACATCTTCTGTACTCAAAAAAAAGAAATGTGTAAGTATGGGGTCACATCTTGAGTATGGGGTCACATCTTGAATAGTGAATAATTTTTGACATCCATATTTGGATTGGATAGTTCAATTCTCATGGCAAGGCAATGGAGATTAGAATTCAAAGGTGCATACTACCACGTAATGTCTAGGGAAATCGATGGACGGGATATTGCTGCAAGTATTGAGGACAAAGAATTGTTTGTCTCGGTCATTGAAGAAATGGCAGACCGTTTTGGAACAAAAATCCATGCAATGGTTTGGCGCGACATTTACCCGGCGCTATAACATAAGGCACCGAAGGTGGGGACATCTTTTTCAGGGAAGATTCAAGAGTCTGTTGATTCAGGATGATGCATATTTGTTCCGGCTGTCTTGTTACATTCATCTGAACCCGTTACGGGCAAAGATTGTGACCCGGCGGGCTGAATATCCCTGGAGCAGTTATCGGGCATACGCATATGGAGATTCATCCCCCAAATGGCTGTCCACCGACTTGATTCTGTCACAGATGGATAAAAAAAATCCTCATAAGGCGTATCGGCACAGGGTTCAAACATATGCCGGTGAAAAGAAAAAAATATCAGACGATATTCACTTGGGAATAGCTGTCGGTACTCGTGAATATTTTGCCCGGATCAGAGCTCGATTTTTACCGGACCAGCCTCATGATGAAGTACCACAGCAAAAATCAACTACTGCTGATTATGATATCCCCACACTGTTGAAATCCGCTTCAAACACTCTTAAATGTGATATAAAAGTGTTTAAGGACGCGGCCAGAATTCAAAAATCAGATAAAATAAACAGGGACCATTTGGTTTAGATGCTTTGGGAAACAGGTGCTTTTACCAATAAAGAGATTGGCAGATACTTTGGGCTTACGTATTCATCAGTCAGCTATTGTGTGAAGTGTGCCAAAACGATGTTGAAAAAAAATCATGAATTTAAGACCGGTTGCAAAAAGCTTTATTCACTATTCAAGATGTGACCCCATTTCCACATTTCCATTTCTCACAACCAAAAATAGTAACAATCGGTATAGTAGGTGTCCATATTACCTCTTGCAATTTTGAGTGGATATAATAAAAGTAAAAGTAATAAACGTGTTCAAGCGTCCCAAAAAAGAATAATGAATTTAAATATATAGTAAAAAAATATTCCAGTGGAAATGGAGATTTATAATGAAAAAGCAACGCTTAGTGATCCTCATTATAATTTTATTGTTAATGTTTTTTTGTATTGTGACAGTTTCAGCGAAAACACAAAAAAAGAGTACATCTATAAAACCATCCACCACCATCAAAAACAAACAGATGCTTTTATCGGCCAGATCAAAAAGTACCCCTACAAAAAAGGGTAAAAAAATCACACCTAAAATGGTCAAGAAAAATAAAAAGGCAATCTTGCAGTTTCCTGTGCCTGTGAAAAATCTGGTGATCCGAGATAGAAAAAATCAAATTGTTCAAAATTTTAAAAAAGGAAAAGAATTTGATATCACAAAAATCGTGAAGAAAGGTAAAGGAAAAAGACTTGAAACTCACCTATACGGTTGCAGATACCTCACATATTAAAAAAGGTAAAAAGCCGGATAATATTGTCCCGTTTGAAGGAGAACTCACCTTTGTTCTGAATACTGTTATCATGCATAGAAGTATTTTTGAGACCCTTCGCGATGTGGATAGAAGTGAACCTGGGAACAATGAGATTAATGGTGCGGTAAATGCCATTTCCGGAAACCTTTCAGGATCGGTAGGGGATGATGATCCGGCAGATTACTTTTTTATCAGGACCAGCCCTTCTGGATATGGTAATTATTTTAAAATCACCCGGACAAGGGGTCATGTGAATCTGCATTTGTATGATCCCAATAAACGGTATCTGGACTGGAACCGCAGCAGTGTCTGGATTGCTGTAGCACCAAACACTAAATTTTATGATCGGGTGGAACCCGCCTCAACAACTTCTACTGAATATGAGATCAATGTAGAAACCAAGCCGGTTGTTGATGCCATGGAACCCAATGACAGTTTTGCCATAGCAAAAGCACCTACAAGACCAGGAAACAAGGTCCTTTGCAACCTGTTTTCGAGAACCGGTACGTATGTGGGTATTAAAGATTATTATACGTTTAACCTGACTGAAGAAAAGCTGATTCGTGTGAATATCGTCAATGCAGGGCTTGAATCCGGGCGACGTATTTCAATTTCACTTTATGATAAAGATAATACACACCATACCACGGCTACGGGCAACACCAACCGCGCAACACTTGAACATGATTTAAGAGGGGATTATGATTCTGGCTGGCCACCGTTCCCAGCAGGTGAATGGCGGATTTTAGTTACCACACATAGCGAATCTAATGCCAAACCCTATGGTACGGGAGACGGTCCTGGCTGCTACACTAATGCTGTAGGATATTCCCTGGACCTTGATTTGATAGATTAAAGACAGAAAGCTTTAAGGATTTAATAAATGAATGAACATATTGCACGCAGGGCATCCCTATGGGGTTTTATTTTGATTGTTTTATCCAGCATTTTTCTTCTTACCAGCGCTGTCTGTCAAACTGTCATAATCATTGAACCAAATGCTGAATATAAGGAAACAACCTATAAAACCCTTGCCAGCGATCAAAAAGAAATTGCTCTGGTCACGTATCAGACCGAGCTGAATAAGGATGTTTTACGCTTGAGGTCTGATTCACAGGCGCCATTAAAAGAACAGCTAAATATTCTTTCAAGTCTGCTCAATGATGTTTTAAAAAAGGAAAAAGACCAGGCTTTTAAAACATTTTTTATTGGACGCTTAATCATGGCCTTTGGCAAAAACAATTCTCAGATGTCTGAAAGACTGGCCATGGCAGCTTATGACTCTGACCTCTGGGACAATACAAAAGGCAGGCCGATGTCGGGTCACGAGAACACGTTTTGCATAACATTATCAAATCAATCTCTTATTTATCCTGAGCTGTCTAAAGTTTTTTTTAAGCATGGATATGCCATTCAGGTATCAGGGATTGAAAAGGTTTTAATTGACCGGGTGGATAGACTGCCATTTTCTAAAATCCTAAAGGAAAAAGGGATGGAAGATGCTATAAGGCTTCCATTTGACGGGATGACATGGTTTTCCATTAAAAAGGCAACCCAAACATTCAACGTGCCGCTTAAGGAATGATAAGGTGATGGTATGAATAAATTTAATCATTGGTTTATAATTTTATTTTGTATTCTTTTTTTGAGCACTTTTGTAAATGCAGGGAAAAAGCAATCATTAATTTATCCTGAAAATTTTTCATACATGGGAGCATTCAAGCTTCCGGGCAATGAAGGCCGTGACCAGTCTTTTTCATATGGCGGGTATGCCATGACCTATGCGTCTTTAAATGACGGCTCATTATATATCATGGGTCATCCCAGGCTTGCGTATGGTGAATTTGATAATGGCAACCAGGTGGCTCAGGTCACCATTCCAAAACTCATTCAGTCAAAAGATGTATCTCAATTAAAGACAGCATCCTTTTTACAAAATTTCGTTAATATCCGGGGCAACCTGTTTAAACCGTATGCTGAAATTCCCCAGGTGGGCATGGCCTATCTTGATATCCCGCAGACTGGGAAAAAGATACATGTGTGCTGGGGGCAGCATTTTCATGAATCGCCTGAAGAAAAAGTATCTACCCATGCCTGGTTTAATCCGGATCTCTCATCGTCAAATATACAGGGGGGATGGCTGATCGGCTCAAGGTCTTATTACAGCACCAATGCGTATCTGTTTGAAATTGAAAAAGAGTTTGCAGATCAATATCTTGGCGGCCGGTATCTGGCAACGGGAAGGTTTAGGGATGGTGGATGGTCGGGTATGGGGCCTGTTATATTTGCTTATGCCCCCTGGCAGTCTGGAAATCCACCTGCTGCTGGTACACGGCTAAAAGAAAAAGTGCTGCTTCTTTATCAAAGCAGTAAAACCCATGCGAATATTGGCAACAACATGAACAATTATCAACATGCTGATGATTGGGCCGGCGGTGCCTGGCTTTCATCAGCAAGTAAGCGCTCAGCAGTTGTTTTTGCAGGTACTAAAGGAACCGGTTCAAAATACTGGTATGGATGGCGAAATCCAAAAGGGGAACTATATCCTTGTGTAGAAACTGCTTTTGTTAATCAATTTGTTACATGTAGGAATGATGATGGATCACCCTGCCCGAAAAATGATTTGAACGGGTGTGCCAACCATGATGACAGCAGAGGCTGGTGGAGCTCAAAATTTAATGCTGCCATTATATTTTACGATCCTGATGAATTGGCAAAAGTGGCATTGGGAGAGAAAAGACCCTCTGCACCCCAGTCCTATGCAACCCTTTATATTGATGAGTTTTTAATTCTTCAACAGGGTATTGAAGAGGCTATGCTGGGAAAAGGAAACCAGAGGATCTCAAGAATCGGCAGCATTGCATATGACCGGGAAAAGCATCGGTTGTTTGTGCTTGAACCCTTTGCAGATGGGACAAAACCGATTATTCATGTGTTTAGGATTAAATAGCGCTTTTTAGTGAGGGTATTTAGTATGAAATATTTTTCAGGATTTGAACTGCTTGAAAGAGAATCTCCAATAAAGAATATTCTGGCAGACTCTTGAGGATTCAATTATATTTCCAGAAAATTTGAATTGCTGATATATCTTTACAGCTTTTAAAATGTTGTTACTAAATTGGAAACGTATAATTATTTATTAACAGCAAAGGAAGAAAATCGTTGAAGTGTTTGGTCATATTAGCTCATCCGCTTGAAAAAAATATGTTTGGGCTCTAACCTTATTGCCTCGCTAACTCTGAGCCCTGCACTGTAAATGA
>JAAEKY010000487.1 GCA_024227235.1 Desulfobacteraceae bacterium
AGAGCAAATTACAAATTATATTGTTGGTTATTACAGTCGTTATCGACCGCATTCGAAGAATGGTGGATTATCACCTAACGATAAGGAAATAATGTACTGGAAAACCTATAAAACCGTGGCCAAAAATACTTGACCACTACATCCATCGCTTCTTCCCAACTTTCACAATCTAAGCCTACGAAGCAAATTAACTCACAACCCTGGTTTATTAAAGAAAGTAGAAAATCATCACTTTCTTCTGAATACTTTTTATTAGAAAGTAGCACTATCTTTTTCATGGCGTATAACGCCTTACTAAAAGGCGGAAAATGTTTGGCTATACTTTGCGACGAAGGAGCACAAGCCAAGCGTTTTGCGTCCTTTTGAGTAAATTGTTAGGGCTAGTCTATGAATTGTTATTGAGCTTCTTTTGTCTTTTAATATAGCTATACAAAAAAACAAACCAAATAAGACTAAAGAATGTAGGTGTTAATGCTTCAAAATATGAACCTAAACTAAGGTAGTACTTCCCATTTTTAGATAAATATACAATAGCAAAATCACCTGGTTGATAGAGGTTGGCATATTTCTTTTTTGAAATACATGTTGAAATATCACCTGGCTTAACATCCCCAATAATAATATTCTCATTGCTTGATAATATTTTTAATTCTACCTCAATGATGCAGGAGTTTCTAAAACCCACATCGGAATACCTATCGAATTCAGAATCAATTATTTCAGCTTCTAGAACTTCAGAGTCTAAGGCACTAAAAACTTCATAAACCTGAAAAGGCATAAAAAATACTGTAAGTCCAAAACTAAAAAAGGTGAGAACTAAAATACAAATACCTTTAAGCTTGTCCATTGGTCAAATCGATCCTTGATAGCCCTAACAATTTAATATCTACTAAGATCTGAGGGATCCCCACGAATTTAGCATGTAATCTTGCTCATGCAAGCTTCAGCGGTGAGTTCATCAAGCCAGCGGATCGTCTTTTTCCACTGATGCAGGGTAAATCGCATTGAGGTGTTAAAAGCTCTCAAGCCAAGAAA
>JAAEKY010000488.1 GCA_024227235.1 Desulfobacteraceae bacterium
AGCAAAAAAGCTACCGGAATTCCTGCTAAAATTATTTTTATTGCATTGAAATCAGACAGATCATATCCTTTTTCAATTATTACAATTTTACTAAACACTGAGGCAGAGTATCCGTAAATAAGTCCTAAAACAATTAGATTAATGATACAAAAATACTGTAATGTTTTAATCTCAAGTTTTGCTATGGGTTTTAAATCAAATTTTAAAAGCCCGAACATGGATCTAAAATAGGTCACTTGATTATCCTTTTGGTTTACAGCATCCCGAAACCCGCAAGGTTCCAGGATGCTGTAGCTAAACGTTTTAACTCCAAGGTTGAAGGCCCCAGATAAAAATTGCTACACAAACAGCAGATATAATTAGAGGCCATGTAATGCCGTTGTATCTAACTTCTTCATAGTCTGTGCCCCAGCCATGAATTCGATCAATAACCCTTTTGTCTGCCAATGTAGGAGCAAAGGATTTAAACATGGACATGCGGTTAAAGGCGATAGACAGGATGATGAACATGGCAAAGCTTAATGGAATAGTAACCATGCCACCTGACATGCCAAGGGC
>JAAEKY010000489.1 GCA_024227235.1 Desulfobacteraceae bacterium
AGGCAGGGGTGAAAAAGAACAAATAAATGAAAAAATAAGCAAATAAGCCAAAGGATAGCTCTTTCTCATAATTACTCTCCAATCCATTATTGTATTGGGGTCAGACCTACACATTTTACGTAAAAATACAATTTAAATAAATTCACTTCCCATATCTGTCTATTCCAAACTTAGACTCACTGAGGCCCCATTTTTTGTACAGCTTTTCTATCTCGCCTGATTTGGCAAGTTGGGTCATTCTTTCATCAAATATTTTAATAAATGTTTCAGAACGTTTGGTATTGGCGAACTTTAAAAACAGTTTTTGACCCATCCGGCCCACGGGCTTTATGTCATACTCATCCTTTACAGGAATCCCGGCTTTTTCTCCTTCTTCTACGATTGTTGAACGATAATCGATAAGCGCATCTATTCGCCTTGCGGCGAGCATCCGAATCCCCTGTGAGAGGGTCCTGAGTTCATGCACATTAATTTGGACATCAAGCCAATCCTTTTTATCAAATTCATATCCTCGAATCCATCCTACTGTTTTGCCGGTCAATGCTTTTACGCCTTTGCTCTCCCACTCTGTCAGGGTTCCTTTTCTGAATAATACGACGATTTGCTCTTCTATGCTTATATGCCACTTCGGATATAGGAATTCCCTGCCGGCTGTGTCTGGAAAATAGTATTCCCCCAC
>JAAEKY010000490.1 GCA_024227235.1 Desulfobacteraceae bacterium
CATAAAAAAAAAAATACGGATGCTGCTAGTCGGAGAGGCAGTTTAATTTTTCTGGCAAAAATGATTTTTGCCGCCATTTTATTCTGGGGACTATTTCGGTTAGGCTATATTCAAGTTGAACTTTTCGTGAAATTGGCAAGAAGACCTGGTCTTATCATTGTTCTTATCTTTTTGCTTGGGGTGGCATTTCCAATTTGTGCGCTGCGTTGGCATCTTCTTTTAAAGACTCAAGGGATTTTTCTTCCGTTTTCTCGGATTTTTAAAGTAAATTATCTTTCAACTTTTTTGGGCTTATTCTTGCCGGGTGTGATTGGCGGTGATGCCATACGTATGGCTTTAGGAGCGACATTGCTTCCAAAACAAAAGATGATAATGGCGCTATCTGTTTTCGTTGACCGGTTGATCGGCGTTATCGGCCTTTTTAGCCTTGGAATAATAGCGGTGATATTGTTTTTATGGCGGAATGTGACTGTTTACGAAATGCGTATTTTTATCGCCTGTATTGGGGGAATCTTTCTGATATTTTTAACAGCACTATTTGTCGTTGGAATTGTCTCCATCCGATTGAGAGATATATCTCGAAAGCATCACTGGCAGAAAGGAAAGTTTATCCAGAGACTTGTCGCCAACCTGGCTGAATCGATTTTTTTATATCGGGATTGCGCTTGGCAGTTAGTCCTGTGCTATGGTTTATCCATTGTTGTCCATTCTTCACACTTAATGGCTGTCTTTATTATAGCGGTGTCTATGGAAATGGGTGGTATAGATGTTCTTACCTATGTTTTGGCTGGCATTGTGTCTTTTTTGGTTAATTTCTTACCCTTTACACCAGGGGGACTGGGAATTGGAGAAGCCGCATTTACCAAAGTTGTTGGACTTTTAGTGTCAGTTGATGAGCAGATGGGCTATGGCACTGTCTTATTAGCTTTCAGGGCACTTAACGCTGTTTTACTTTTACCGGTGCTTCTGATGAAATTGAGACAGGACAAAGTTGGGGATTGACAACGCTGGGTTTAAGATTCATTAAAAATTTGGGTAAATCTATTTAGAAATAAAGGATAATTCATGAATGAGACGGACATATTGTTGATATATCCACAACTAGGTTCTTTTGATGAATTAGTTCGGGATATACCATTGAGCTTGATATATGCTGCTACAGATTCAGTAAAACAAGGATTTGATGTTAAAATATTGGATCTGCGACTGCATCCTGATGACTGGAAAAATGAGATCGACTGTTATATGAAAAAAGGTTGCTCACTAGTTGGTCTTTCAGTAATGACCGGCAATCCCATTGCAACATCTTTGAAAATTTCGAATTACATCAAGACACATTATAATACACCGATAGTATGGGGTGGGCCGCATCCAACCATATTGCCCGAGCAGACTCTGGAAAATGAGAATATTGACTATGTCATCCGGGATTGGGGCTCTGAATCATTGTGTCAATTGATTCAGCATATCAAAGGAGTTTCAGGGGATATAGGGTCTATCCTCGGACTTGGATATAAAGAAAACAACAAAATAATTCTGAATAGTACCCGATGCAGTTTTGAAATGTTAGACTTTCATGATTTACCTTACCATCTGGTTAATATTACGGGAAGTAATTATAACCGTTTGAATAACGGAGAAATTATTTTTCCTGTTTTTACCGCCGTTGGTTGTCCTTACAAGTGTACATTTTGTATGTCTCCTGCTGTGTATAAAAAGATTAAAGGTAAGAAATGGATTCCATATGAAACTGATTTTGTATTAGATCATATTGAGTACCTAATGAAAAAATATGATTTTCAGCGATTGCAGATCTATGATGATGACTCCTTTGTTGATATAAACCGAATGTACAATTTGCTTAACGAATATGTCAGGAGGGGATTTCACGAGAAGCTCAAACTCGATTTTAGGGGGGCTCGGATTAATGAACTGGACAGAATGGATAATGAATTCTTGAATCTTATGGTAAAAGCTAATGTTGACTTGCTTGCTATTGGAGTTGAATCCGGATCAGATGAAATTTTAAAAAAAATGAATAAAGGCATTACTGTTAAACAGACGATTAGAGTCAATAAAAAGTTAGCAATGTTTACCTCACTGAAGCCACACTATAATATTTTTTGTGGTGTTCCCGGTGAGACGATAAAGAGCCTGATTGAAACAAAAAACCTTATTTTGGAACTTCTTAAAGATAATCCAAATTGTTATTTAGGTGTTGGTGCAGACTGGAAACCTTATCCAGGTTCGGTTATGACGGAAAAAGCAGTTGATGAATACGATTTGTCTCTTCCTGATAATTTAAAAGATTGGGCGGCTATTGACTCTTTTGATGCCAAAAAGCTGGTTCATCCATGGTACACCAAAGAGATGAACAACATGATTAAGTTGCTTCAGATTGCAGGGCAGGCTTTAGACAACAAAATTAAAGAATTTAGAAAAGATATGGGCTTTATACTGGGTAATTTTATCTATTTTCTTTCGATACTGTATAAGCCGATTTTATTATTGAGGCTTAAATATAATTTTACCTCAATTTTAATAGAGTATGATTTAAAGAATTATCTTTTTCAAAGTATTGGTAAGTTAATGGTCAGGGTTAAAACGATATCTTCTGTTTTTAAAACCAGATGATGATTTAGGGGATAATAACCAAAAATAATCATGTCTGTAATGATAAATTCACACAAAAAACTCCCTATTAATATACGTTATTATTTACTGATTTGCTTTTTTCTTGTCGCTGCAACAGCTATTGTTTACTGGCAGGTAAAAGACCATGAATTTGTAAATTTTGATGATAATATTTATTTTGATGAATACCATGTTACGGAAGGGGTAACCGTTGAAGGTTTTCAGTGGGCATTCAGTTTAGACGATAAAAAAAGTTCATACTGGCATCCATTAACCTGGTTTTCATTTATGTTGAGCCATGCGTTATATGGCCCGAATCCAGGCATGCATCATTCGATAAGCCTGATGATTCACATTGCAAACATCCTGTTGTTGTTTATTGTTTTAAGA
>JAAEKY010000491.1 GCA_024227235.1 Desulfobacteraceae bacterium
CTGGAGAAGAATCATCAGGCGAGATTAGTCCCAATGAAGATGATGAAGATGATGAGTTCGAGATTTCTCAGGACGATGTTAATAATTTGATGAACAAGCCCAAAGAAGAATCTGTAGAAGAATCTGTAGAAGAATCTGTAGAAGAAACAGCTGAAGAAACTGATGCTGTTGCACAAGAAAAGACAGCGTCCACTTCTCAAGATAATACTCAGGAAGATGATTATGTTATTGAAGAATCGGAAGCTGTGGATGTACAGGAATGTCTGGTTACACAAGAGACCATTGATGATTTAATACAAAATTTTGGCAACGAGAAGGATCCAGTACCCGATTCAGTTGGTTTAGACGAAGAACCAGAAGAAGACCCTGTGATTTTAGATGAAGACCCAGAGCCGGAACCTGAAGCCGCAGCACAATCTGGATCAGAAGGTGAACCAGAAATAAAACCTGACATTCAAGAAGAGACAACCGCAGATGATACTGACGATTTTTTAGAACCGAATTCCGATGCGGCTGCGCTTGATTTTGATGAAGAAAGTGAAGATGAAGATGTTACACAAAAAGATATTGATTCTCTGCTACTAAACTCTGATGACGATGAAGAGGATGATATCCTCATATCTCAGGATGATATTGATACTCTGTTAATGGCAGCTGATGACGACGATGACGATGTGCTTGGTGATATAATGGATGAAGAAGTTGACGATGAGGATATCATAGATAGTGATAGCTTTGGGGAAGATGATGAAGATGAAGATGATGAATATGACGATGAAGATGACGATGAAGATGATCAGGTAGTTCTTGAAGGCGACGATGAGGAACAGCTTGATAAACCTAAAAAGAAAAAGAAGAAAAAGAAGGCAGGGGCTCAATGGTATAAATCAAAACTTGTGATTGCCTGTGCTTCTGGGCTGATTGCTCTTGGCATTATAGTTCCGTCAACATATTTTATCTTTTTTTCAGGCGAACCGAGTGAAAAGGCCCAGTTAAAACAACATCCGATAGGGAAATTAGCCATTGAAACGCAAAGGGAAATTGAAATTGAAACTGTAGATATTCAAGTTAAAAAATCCAATGATATTAAAAAACCTGGAAATATTGTTTTAAAAGATTTTGTCATTCTGGCATCAGAAGTATCAAAAGAGATGGCCTATATCACAACGGATATCTCTATTGATTATTCTGATCAAAGAGCTTATCATGAAATACAGAATAATATGCCATTTTATAGGGATTTAATTTATGATTCTATTAACAAAAGTATACTATCCAAAAATGGAGACGATATCACAGAAGCAGATATTTTATGGATAGTTGAAACAACTTTAAAAAAAGTGTTGCCCGGGCACTATATTAGCCGGATTAGTTTTAAATCGTTTAAAGCAAGTTAGGAACGGGAATTAAATAAGTTGCCTATAATTAGCAGATGTTTTTGTCGTATTCAAGGCGCGAGGAGGAAGCATAACGGGCTATGTGCCCAACGAGAAACGCAGAAGACGGCGAAAAAAACAATAATTATGGGTAAGTTATTTAATGTACATTCCTTAGAGAGGGCTTAATAATGACAACAGTTCCTGGACATAATATCGTTATTCAACAGTCCGGAACTGCGCAGGAACTGATACAACAGGCCAATTCATCCAAACCGACCTCAGAACAGGCTGCGGCCCAGCAGGAAGCCAATGAACTGGTAAAAAATACGACTGTTCAAGAGTTTGATGAGTCTGAAAAATTAAAAACGAAAAAAGAAAAAGAAGACTTGAGAAGAAGACAGCAATTCGAAGAAGAGAAAAAGAAGAAAAAACAAAAGGAAATGGACCAGGAAGATCCTGAGACAACAGGTAAACTACTGGATACAACAGTATGATAGAATTATTATCAATTGAATTTTGGATTGTCGTCCTTTTCTTTCTTAATTTTTCTTTGGTTATGTTTTTATTTTTATTTGTGAAAAAAATCAATCGGTTGAATTTAGGGATACAAGATACGGCCCATCATGATACAAAAATGGATGATGGAAATCATGTGCACAGATCTGCTACAGATATAATTGATCTACTGGAGCCTTTAGTCAAAGAATCCAGAAAAGCAGCCATCAGTTTCGATGAACAGATAAAAGAAAAAAAACGGTTGTTAAAAGAATTGAATGATGCTTTAGATTCGAGAATTATCAGTATTAACCTTCTTTTATCCCGGGCAGATGCACTACAAAAGAAATTAGAAGAAAAGCAAAATCAAGTCAATGTATCCTCAGCCTTACCAAGTGATCTCAATTTAAAATCTTTTTCAAATTCTGTAATTGATGAGCAAAACCAGATTGTTGAGATGTACAATAAAAATTTTGATATAGATGATATCGCGCAAAGATTGTCTATTCCAAAAGGGGAGGTTCAACTGGTAATAGATCTTAAAAAAAAGTTCATTGCGATGGAGAGAAATGGTAGATGATTACCGGTATTCATATCTCATCTTCTGAGATGGTAATCAATAAGGACGATGGCAAGAAAAAGCCCCTTCCTAAATTAATAAATAATCAAATTGTTAGTGCAAAAGTCTTAAAGTTATTGCCGCAAGGGAAAGCTCAGCTTTTGGTAAACAATCAAAAAGTTGTTGCAAAAACAGCACTGCTGCTTACCCCGGGAGAAGAAGTTCAACTTAAGGTCGTTGAGCAAAAAAATGCCATTATTTTGAAACTTATTGGCCCGGTTCAAAAGATGAGTACCAGCCAGATATCATCGCTTGTCAGCTTGTTTTCAAAAAGTGAGTCCGCGCCTGATATCACATCAACCAAAATAGCAAACGTAAAAGATCTTTTATATGACATGGCTTTGAAGTCAGATAAACCAGATAAATCGTTTTTACCAAAATTAATAGAGAAAAGTGGGTTAGCCTGGGAAAAAAAGGTCGCCACAACACTTCTTGATAAATCATCTGCAACAGATATAAAAAACAATCTGGATGTTCTATTAAAACAGGATGTTAAAGGTAATATATTAAGAGAGATGTTTAGCCTTGACCCCCAGAAATTTGAAACAGTGAAAATGGCGACCTCTTTTTTGGAAACCATAGAGAATTTTCAATTACTGAATCACCAAAGTTCAGAGTCAGGGCGGTATCTATTACCTTTTCCAATTTTCAGCGAATCGGCATTTAGTTTTGGACAACTTTTAATCGATACAGGAGATAAAACAAAAAGCGATACTAAGAATGCTGATAAACTTATTCATCTCTCTTTTTTACTGAATATGACTCGCCTCGGTCCATTAAGAGCAGATTTTTCAATACTTAAAAAGGATATTGCTGGCGGATTTTTACTAAGAGATAATGAAACCTGCAAATATGTTAAGTCAATGATCCCTGAACTGAAAAATGGTTTAGTAAAGCTTGGATACCATGTTCATCAAATAGAGTGTAATATTGCTAAAAAAGAGGAAATCCAGGAAACTGCCTTTATTGAAACTCTTGTGAAAAGCCAGGATGATCAAATGCTAAATATTGTGATTTGAAATGGATAATAAATATAAAAAAAAAGCGGTAGCATTAAAATATGACCGTGAAATTGATAGCGCACCTAAAATAATTGCTAAAGGTAAAGGCAAGGTCGCTCATAAAATTATTGAGCTTGCCAGAAAACATGATATTCCCATAAAAGATGACCCTGATCTTGTTGAAGTCCTGTCATCGCTTGAAATAGATGAAGAGATCCCGTCAGAAATTTATGTGGCAGTTGCAGAACTTTTGGCTTTTGTATATTCGATGAATTCTAAAAGAGAGTCCTGATAAATCTAATACTATTCTTTGTTTTCTTTTTTATCATTATCCAGACTTCTGACCAGTTGGTTACAGTTTGAACATACCATATTGAAATGTGCAACTTTACCTCTGAAAAGTTTTTGGTTGCAAAATGGGCAGTAATAGTCTGTCAGATCTGATGTTGTCTGGAAATTAATAATCGGTTTGTCTTTGTCTGTTTTTATACTACTTGAAGCCATTATTTTCATATTCCACAATTGTTGTATTAGTATGTTTCTCTTATCTTTTTGAAAATAAAAGAAGAGAGAATAGTTTTTAACCTTAAAGTTAAATTTAAGCAAGAAAATTCTCATTTTTTAAACTGCTTAATATTGAATGGTAAATAGCTCAGATATTTTATCGCCTAAAGATCAGACATGAAACGGTTTTTTCCCGAAGAGCGACAATTTGTATCTGTGTCATTTGATATAAATATTAGCATAACCATCTGAATGGTGAAATAGGTTTATTGATACTATTAAATCATAAATATTCGGGATAGGAAAAAATTTCTTAGTTTTGTCAAGAATCAACCGTTTATCCTGTTGGATTTTTGGCGAAAATCAAAGTTGCATCAAATAAAAAAGAAATATTAAAAAGTTTTTAAATAATATTTTATTTAAAAATGATCTTAAATACTATGGAAATAGACGCTTCGAGAGCAAAAACCATTTATAATTATAATCAAATTACTAGTTCTTCTTATCCTGGTTTTTCAAAAGGGTTATATGGCATCTATTTTGCAAGTCTTTAGTTTGTGGGAAAAATATTAATAGGGAGCTCGGTGAAAAATGATTCTTGAAATGACACGGCCAGTTCAGGGTGGGTTAAGACAGGAAAGAAAATTAGAAACAGTGTCAAATAATCTTGCCAATACAGATACAAATGGCTTCAAGAAAGATTCAATTAGTTTTGATGAGAAATATAAAGCACAAATCAATAAAGATTACGCCCAGGGCGACATTAAAACAACAGGGAATCCTCTTGATGTGGCCTTGTCTGGTGAAGGATTTTTTAAAATAGATACACAAGAGGGCATTAAATATACCCGGAATGGGAATTTTACTTTAGATAGTAATGGTACCCTGGTTGACCAAAATGGTAACCCTGTAATGGGTCAGGGTGGGGGCATTGTGATTGATGCTGATAATCTTGAACATGATTTAACAATCAATCAAATCGGTGAAATGATGATTGCCGGTGAAATTATTGATACACTAGATATTGTTACCTTTGCAGACTTGGAAAAATTGGAAAGAGATGGTCAGAATTTATTGTCTTACAAAGGTGAAACCACAAATGAAATTCAGGTTGAAAATACTGTTGTGCAGCAGAAAGCCCTTGAGAAATCAAATATTGTAGTTGTTGAGGAAATGGTTCGCATGATTGATTACCAGCGGATGTTTGAGACATTTACAAAATCCATGATGACATTTGATGAAATTGATTCTAAAGCAATTAATGATATAGGGAAACTTAGATAATATATTAGGAGATAAGGTATGATACGATCACTCTGGTCAGCAGCAACAGGCATGCATGCGCAGCAAATGCAAACAGATGTCGTTGCCAATAACCTTGCCAACTCAGCGACCACTGGATTTAAAAAATCAAGAGCAAATTTTGAAGACCTCATGTACCGCACCATGCAGGTTGCCGGTCAAACGACTCCTGGTGGCGGTCAGGTGCCTGCAGGCATCCAAATTGGTATGGGAGTAAAGCCGACCAGTGTACAAAAGTTGTTTACTCAAGGGGACTATATTGAGACCGGTAATCAATTGGATATGGCCATTCAGGGAAATGGGTTTTTTAAAGTTCGACATGGGGATGAAGACTTATATACCCGGGCAGGTAATTTTACTTTGGATAGTGAGGGCTTTTTGACCACTCCTGCAGGCGACCGACTGCAACCTGAAATATCAATCCCATCATCTACGATCACCATTACGCTTCTAGAGGATGGGACATTGACCTCTTTTGGAGCAGATGAAGCAATCCTATCAACAGAAAATGTTTTAATCAGTACTTTTGTTAATCCCTCTGGACTTTTTGCCGCAGGAAATAATCTTTTCAGAACAACTCAGGGATCTGGAGATGCAACTGAGGTAACACCCGGAGAAGATGGAGCTGGAACCACGGTTAATAATTTTCTTGAAGGATCCAATGTCAGTGTGATTGAAGAAATGGTTGCCTTGATTGCAGGGCAAAGAACCTATGAAGCCAATTCAAAATCAATCCAAACCGCTGATACAATGCTTAGTACAGCTAATGGATTGAAAAGATAGGTAAGATGTTTTTTTATAAACGAAATAAGTCCTTTATTTATATTACCATTTTAGGGGTATTCATTATCCTGTACGGCGCCTTGAGTATACTTTTTGCTCAAGGTACTCCGTTACCCAAACAAGAAATAAAAATTGTAATTAAAGAGACAAATCATGTAAATAATCCCCGTATTTATTTAAGAGATATTTCTGAGATACATGCCAATGGATTTTTAAAAGAGGCGCTTGAGAAGATTGTTTTGGGCACTTCTCCAAAACCGGATAAAATAAAATCGTTTGATAAAAAAAAAATAATATCTGCTATTCAAAGTCAAAGATACTTGCCTGAAAATATCCTTGTTGTATCTCCCCAACGAATTTATGTGAAACGGCTATGCCAGAAAGTCTCGAAACAGGATATAAGAAAATTTGTTGATCGTCGCCTATTGACAATTTTAAAAAATAAAGAATATCGATTGACAACATTTAATGTCAGCGGGCTTGAACTGTATTCTCAGGGTAATATTCAGTTTGTGGTGAACCCAAAAGAGATTTTTGATAAAAATGGGAAATTATCACTTCTAATCGATGTGATTATCGATGGAATAAAAGAAGACAGGGTCAGTGCTTCCGGAACGATAGCAATATATGAAAACGTACTTCATTCGATTCAATCAATAGCAAAAGGAGAAATTATTTCCAGGGGAAAATTTTATCTGAAGAAGAGAAATATTTTTAATTTAGATAATAATTATATAAAGACAGTTGAAAATATTGACGGGAAGGCCTTAAAAACTGGTGTAAGAAAAGATGATTATTTAAAATTAAGCCTGTTAATAGATCCTCCTCTGATACGAAAAGGAGATATCATTACACTCATTGCAAAAAACGATAATTTGTTAATCCTTACATCTGGAATATCCAAAGAAGACGGATTTGAAAATGGGCTGATAAAAGTTGAAAATATAAATTCAGGGAAACTTATACGAGGAATTGTAAAAGGAAAATCAAAAGTGGAGGTTGTATATTAAAAAATGGATATGAAACATGCATATCACATTATCAAATGGATGGTTTTGCTCCTTTGTTTAATGAGTATTTCAGGATGCCTGTTAAATTCCCAAAAGAATGATGCAGGCCTTGTAGTGCCTGAGGGCGGCTCAACCCAACCGAGTCTATTGCCTGAATATGCACCGCCAAGATCTTCAGAAGGCTCTTTATGGATGAGTAAAAGTGGATCAATGTATGAAGATTCAAAAGCAGCACATATCGGTGATACCGTTATTGTTGATATCATTGAAAATGCAACATCAAAAATGGATGTGAATACAGAAACATCCCGGGAAACGTCATTTGATATAGGATTGCCTCAAATCAATTTGCTCGGGCACAAAGAAATTTTTGGATACCCGGCCGAAGCGACAAAACTATTACAGACTGATTCTACAAATTCCATGGGAGGAGAGGGCACCAGTGATCGATCCGGTCAAATAACAGCTTCAATCGCTGCAAGGGTAACAGAAGTGTTACCCAATGGCAATCTTAGCCTCTTTGGCAGGCGGGCTATGAAAGTAAATAATGAAGTTCAATATATTACAGTGTCCGGAATAGTCAGACCCCAGGATGTTTCTGCCAGCAATAGGGTCAAATCCACGTATCTTGCAGATTCAAGAATTGAGTATTATGGTAAAGGTGTTCTGGCCGATAAGCAAAAACCTGGATGGGGAACCAGACTTATGGATACCATATGGCCCTGGTAACAAGGAATCAATTATGGCGTTAAACAAACAATGGTTTATTTTTATTATTATTTTAATTTTTCTTATGGGAACAGCAATTTCAAATTCCTATGCTGCAAGGATTAAAGACCTTGCCGCCATCAAGGGGATCCGTACCAACCAGCTTGCAGGATATGGCCTCATTGTCGGTTTGAATGGTACCGGGGATAAGGATGGTGTGACATTTACCAAACAGGCCCTTGCCAACATGATGGAGAAGATGAATATTTTTGTTGATTCGTCTCAATTAAAAGTAAAAAATGTTGCAGCTGTAATTGTAACAGCAAATATTCCACCCTTTGCAAGAATTGGTGATAAGATTGATGTCGTAGTCTCATCCCTTGGAGATGCCAAAAGCCTTAAAGGCGGTACATTATTGATAACCCCCTTAAAAGGCGTGGATGGTCAGATATATGCCCTGGCCCAGGGACCCGTTGCACTTGCCATGGCAAGTGGGGCCGGTGACAGGGACAGTCACCTTCAGGTGGCACGGATTGTTAATGGTGCGTCTGTTGAACATGAAATTCCCTTTAAGCTAAATGGAAAAAGAAATTTGATTCTTTCTTTATTTCAACCGGATTTTACAACGGCAAAAAGAATGAGGGATACCATTAATGAATCCATTGGACAAGGTGTTGCTAAAACTATCGATTCCAGCGCATTGAGTTTAAGAGTTCCAGATAATATGTGGAAAAAAAATGTGGCCGAATTTATTGCCGATATCGAAACACTTACAGTTATCCCTGATACAATTGCAAAGGTCGTGATAAATGAAAAAACCGGAACGGTTGTCATTGGAAGCGATGTCACTATTTCAAGTGTTGCTATTGCCCATGGTGACCTTTCGGTTATGATTAATGATGCGCCGGAAAATGCAAATAAAGAGAGCGTTATGAGTATACCCGGTACATCCACCATTGGTGAACTTGTCAGAGGATTAAATTCTCTGGGCGTAAAACCTCAGGATTTAATCAGTATTTTACAAAGCATTAAGGCTGCCGGAGCGCTACAGGCAGAATTAGATATTATTTAGTATTTGGGCTAAAACTCACCCATCTGCTGCGTTGCTGCGAAATTTTGCCAAATTATAAGAGTGGCCTCATGTACAATAGTACACTCCGGTTTCAAAATTCCTTGCGCCTTGCATATGGGCAACTTTTCGAACAAATACGGGTTTTCGGTTAGATATTATTTAGTATTAATTAAAAGAGGTCTTATGGATATTGATCTTGTCAATCAGAATCTTGCAAAAGCAAATTTAGGTAAGGTGAAAAATAAAGCTTCAGATCTTGCCCAAAAAAAATTCAAGGAAAATGAATTAAAAGAGGCATGCGCCGGATTTGAGGCTATCTTTTTAAATAAAATGATAAAATCTATGCGCGATACTTTGCCGGGAGACGGACTTTTCCAGGAATCCAACGGAATGGATATCTATAAATCCATGTATGATCGCCATTTGGCAGATGAAATGTCAAATAGCGAAGGATCTGTTGGGCTCAAAGAGTTTTTGTACAACCAACTCAAAAAATCTATATAAGCTTCAACAACACCTCTTTTTTTTTCGAATACACCTTTATTATATCCTTTACCTGAATATGGCATAATTGTTGCTATTTTTAATATACAGAGGCAAAAATAGCCAAAATAGCCGAAAAAGGGGAAAATTATTCCCTAGAAAATAATCCAATCTATTGGATTTAAAGCATATCCTTTAAAATGGTATGCAAACCACAGGAGGGCTCAATATGGAAAAAATTACCTCTGATATTAAAGATTTGCTGAACGAAAAGCTGGGTTTATATAAACAGCTGAATGCGCTTCTAAAAGAAGAACGCGAATTTATAGTTAATATTGATATTGGGGCATTGTGGAAGAGTGCAGAAAAAAAGAAAAAGATTTCTGGAAAAATTTATTTGGTAAGGGAGAAAATTTTACATTTCCTTGAAGAGAAATATAGCTTCAGTGATATGGATATCAAATCTTTTTCAGTGTCATATCTCATCAGAACACTTCCTCTTCCAAACTATTTAAAAGCAATATTTAGAAAGATAAAGCTAAGCATAGAAGAACAAAAGGATGAATTAACTCAAGTAGCATTTGAAAATAAAAAATATGTTGGGGAATATCTTTCCGTTATTGATGAGGTTATGTCTGTGGTCGTAGATAACTCCAGCCGGGTACAATATAATCAAACAGGCGTAATGCCGGGTACCAAGGCGCAAAACTGCTTATTACATGCAGAGGTATAAAAAATGACTGGTATCACGTCAACTTTACATATAGCAAAGACAGCCATCGC
>JAAEKY010000492.1 GCA_024227235.1 Desulfobacteraceae bacterium
AAATGACTTTTTAGCTCTAATAAAGGCGGGTATTATATATTCAGCGTTTTTTAATTGAATTGAATTTATCAGGAAATTGGGTCAAAAATGTCCCACTCACAACTAAAGTTGTAGGAAAAGAGTTGCCAATGGTGACGATAGGGTAAGGCGGGCGATAATGTCTCAAAAAGTCATTTTATAGCCCAAGCGACTTGATCTTTCTAAATAAAGAGCACCGATCAATTCCCAGATCTTGAGCCGTTTTTGATGTATGCCATTTTTACCGCTATCAGCTGCAACAAAGAGAATACTTTTAAAATCTGAGTTCATTTGCTCAAATTCCATAGATTATGAGCCAAATTACATTGAATATATTTCTTTTTTAAGGCTGAAACGTCTTTACACGGAGAGGTTTGAACTCATGGCAAGGGCTGATTAAACCCTTGCCATGAGGCTGTACAAAGGTGCTACTTTTTATTCACATTTAATACATCTGGACTATTTATTTTTCCAGACAGGTCTTCTTTTTTCTTCAAAACTGGCGATGCCTTCAAGGGTATCCTCAGTTTTCATCATGGTATTGAGGAAATAGTTGCTGACCAGATCTACGCCTTGAAAAAAGCTGGTGCCAATATGACGCTTGACAGCTCTTTTGTTAAGACGAATGATTAAGGGGCTTGCATGACAGATCTGCTTAACCTGACTGTCCACAACTGCTTGAAAATCATCAACCGATGCCACCTTTGATACGAACCCAAGATCTTTAGATTCCTGGGCAGAATAATTTTGTCCAGTTGTGAGTATTTCAATGGCTTTTGCCGGGCCCACAAGTTCTGGCAGTCTTATCGCGGCATATGGAGGGAAAAATCCCAGCTTGATTTCAGGCTGTCCCAAAATTGCTTTTTCAGAAGCAATCACAATATCACAGGCAATGGCGACTTCCATACCACCACCTAAGCATGCACCATTTACAGCAGCAATAATGGGAATGTCGATCATATTGATCAGTTCAAAGATTCGATTAAATGTAGCCACCATTGCATCCACATTATCCGGTGCATGGTCTGCGACTTCAACACCGGCACAAAAGCTTCTGCCTTCACCGGTAATCACAACACATTTAAGATCTTCATCTGCTGCTATTTTTTCAAGCTCAATATTGAGCTCGTTCATCATAGGAATGTCCAGGACATTGTGTTTAGGCCGATCAAGAATAATCTTTGCAACCTGTTCGTCTTTTTCAATTTTTAAAAATTTAGGTTCTGACATATCTGCCTCCTAAGTAAACTTATAAAGTTTATTTTTATCCTTTGATAATTCTCGGTGTAATCAAATGATGTTGCGGACAAATAGATTTTGGATTCTGATAAGATGCACCTGCAAAGGCTTTCAAATAACTACGCAAATCACTCATCTTAACAACCTCATCTACCATACCCTGTTTTGCGCAAAAGGCTGGCTGTGAATTATCATGGTATTCTTGGGCCAGTGTATTCATTTTATCAATAATCGGTTCAAGAGGACGTCCCGCATCTTTTTCTTTAACAAGTCGTCTTGAAAAACTGGCTGCTGCTGCTGTTTCGCCGTGCATAACAGCGATTTCAGTTGTACCGACGCCCAAAGTAAATGCATTGTGACGATTAGCAGTAGGCCCGCCCATGACATAATGGGCAGCTGCTGTTCCTTTTCTCAAGGTAATCAATGTCATTGGCACATCTGTTTGCTGGATAGAGTAGATCAAGGACTGTCCAAGACCCAGAAGTTCAGCTTTTTCAGCAATATCACCCACATCAATTCCAGATGTATCCTGAAACCAGATCATGGGGATTCTGTCACGGCCACAAAGAGAAACAAATTCATTCATCTTTATCAGACCCTGGCGATAGAGTTTTCCACCAATTCCACCGTAATCTGCATACTCAGGATAATCTTCTCCTAACCATCCCTGATTATTACCAATAACGCCCACAAGATATCCATCCATTTTCACAAGACCTGTGTAAACTTCTGGTCCATAATCAGGTCTGAACTCCATGTGCTCACTGCCATCAACAAGACGGGCGACGATTTCTTTAAAATTGTATATCTGTTTCTGGTTATGTGGTAAGAGACGATAAAGATCTTCAGCAGGGAATCTAGGATCCTTAGGTTCTGCAACCCTGAAAAATTTAGGATTATATGCAGGCATATCTTTCATATAATCTTTTAACCCGTCAAGCACGCCTTTTTCTTCTTCATAGACATACCTGAAAAAACCAGTTTCGTCATGGTGAATTTCTACAGATCCTGGAGGTTTGGCCTTGTATTCTTTTGCAGATTTGATTAGTTGTTCTGCACCTTCCAAGTCAAAATAACCTTTGGGAGACATACCACTTAGAATTCCGCCACCGCCAACAGCTATATTACAATTTTTATGAGCAAAAAGAATGGTGGGGCTGATGCCCTGATATCCGCCACCTGCTGGATTTGTTCCATAGATGCCGGCCAGCACTGGGATACCCATTTGTTCAAGTTCTGCATGTCGGTAAAAGGTTGTGCCGCTGCCCCTTCTGTTGGCATAAAATTTCTCTTGCTCAGTCAGCTTCACGCCACTGCAATTGACCAGCCAAACCAAAGGGATATTCAATCGTTTTGAAAGATCGGTTGCTCTTAAAATATTTTCAGGCTGTCCGGGGAGCCATGCACCTGCCATAACTTTATTATCAAATCCAGCGACCACACACCATTTTCCGGAAATTTTTGCTAAACCGTCAATAACATTGGTGGTTCCTTCAACATTATCTTCAGGGTTGAAAAGTGTGTGTAACGGGTTCCATGTTCCAGGGTCGACAAGATATTCAAGGCGTTGCCATACTGTCATGACACCCCGTGCATTGATCTTCTCTGTAGGCATACCCGCATTTTTTACTTTATCGACTTCTTGGTCGATACCCGCTTCCACTTCCTTGATATCTGCTACATTTTTTTCTGAACTTAACATTTGTCCTTTATTAAGTTCTACACCAAATTCTGTCATTTTCTCAAAATATTGTCTCATACTCTACTCCTGATCAACCTATTATAATTTTTAAGATCACTATCCCCCTAAGCAGGAATCTGATCGCTATATATAAAATTAAACCCTTACCCTATGATAATAAAAAAATACCTCTATAGCTTTCAAAATTTTCTCTTTTATTCAGATCAAAAGCTGTCTTAATTTAAGGCAGAATCTTTTTAAGGTAAGAAAATGAAAAATTTTATATCATGCAGAGAGTGTAAATTTCTCCCTGCAGATACAAAATTTGTTAGGCAAAGTGGTCACTGTTATTCTATAACGAGAAGCAGTTGTTGAGTGGCGACTTTGTCATCCACTTTTACTTGAACATCTTTTACTTTACCTGCAGCTGTTGAAACAATTGGATTTTCCATTTTCATTGCTTCTAGGACCAAAAGTTCCTGGCCTTCAATCACATCATCACCTTCTTTAACATGGACTTGAAAAATTGTTCCAGGCATGGGAGCTAAGATTTCAGTACTCATTTTCATCTCCTTTTTTCAAAAAATATTTGGTTCTTTTCTTTTTTTGATTAATCCTTTATCCATATGCTTCTTCGGATTAAATTTTTGCTGTAAATTCATCTTTAACGGCAGCGTTCCATATGACGATACAGCGTTTTAATGCCTTCTAAAGATGAAATAATTCGTAGCTTTTGTCAAGCTATTTTTTAGCTATTATTTAACTTTTTTCTTGACAAGCCAACAAAATTTTTGTTTATGTTAAAATCACAATATGGAACAACGTTTTGATATATAGAACAATATAGGATGAAAAATAATAAAAATGAATCAAAAGAAATGGCATTGGATCTTGGTACCCTTAAGCATGTTACCGATGTCATTCATATCTCCATCGCAGGGTTCACACTGAACCGAAATCCAATGGCTGCTGTGCATGAAATTATCCGTCAAGGAAAAAAAATCTTCACACGTATGCCCATTCCAATGGACAAGGACTTGATGAGCTTGTGCGGGCAGATTAAAGCAAACCCAAAAAAATTAATGGTTAACTAAGGCAATAATTTCGTGACAGAAAAAATAAAAAAACTAAGTTCCATAGAGAAAGCCATGGAAATCATGCTTAAATTTCAAGAAATTAAGCCATCATGGGGTATCAGGGAATTAAGCACTGAACTTGGGTTTAGCCCAGCCACTGTCCAAAGGATTCTTCAGGTCCTTAAATCTTATGAATTTATCAGGCAGGATCCCAAAACTCGCCAATACTTTATTGGTAACATCTTCTACAGGTTTCTTGAGAATTTGAACAATTCAAACGACCTGACCCGCATTGGACATAAATATATGGAGAGCGTTGTTGCAGATACTCTTGAGACGGTACACCTGAATATTATTAAAGGAAATCTTCGAGTCTGTATCGATACGATTGAGTCACCCAAAGTCTTAAAGGCTGGAATGCCTGTTGGCAACCAATCCCCTCTATATGCGGGCGCTTCTGCCAAATGTCTTCTGGCTTTTTCATCCGAGGAATTTCAAAATAATTATTTTAAAACAACCCAAATTGAGCCTGTCACTGAGAACACCATTGTTCAGGCCGACAAATTATTTGAAGAGCTATACAAAATAAAAGGACAAGGATATGCCATCAGCCTCGGGGAGAGAACGCCGGGCCTGGGATCATTGAGTGTCCCAATTTTTAACTATAAAGGACAGATCCTGGCAAGCCTGAGTCTTGCCATCCCTGAAATCAGAATTAAACAGGAGGATCATCTTTCAAATTGTATTGACATACTAACCAGGGCTTCAAAATCATTTTCAAAAAAAATGGGATTGGGCGCTGGAAAATTTTAACCGTTTAGGAGGAACCATGGATTTTAAATTATCAACAGAGCTTAAAATGCTCCAGAAAGAAGTCAGGAATTTTTGTAAAAAACAGATCGCACCCAATGTGGATGAGTGGGATGAAAAACATTATCTCCCCATTGATGAAGTAATGAGACCAATGGGAGAACTTGGATTTTTCGGAACCGTCATCCCTGAAGAATATGGTGGAGAAGACATGGGGTTTATGGCTGCCATGATCATCACCGAAGAAATTGCAAAAGTTTCTTCATCCTTAAGAGTTCAGGTCAATATGCAGGTTCTTGGATGTGCATACACTATTTTTAGATATGGTAATGAAGAAGTTAAGAAAAAATATGTGGAAAAACTGTGTACAGCTGAATACATTGGTGGTTTCGGTATTACAGAACCAGATGCAGGCTCTGATGTTATGGCGATGTCTACGATTGCTGAAGACAAAGGCGATCACTGGTTAATCAATGGATCCAAAACCTGGATCTCTAATGCTGATGTTGCTGATGTTCTTATCTGTTATGCTTACACTGATAAAGATGCCGGTTCAAAAGGCATGTCAGCCTTTGTTATTGAGCCTAAAAACTTTGACGGTATTAAAACCTCAGGTCTTGATAAACTGGGTTCTTTTTCTTCTCCAACAGGAGAGGTTTTCCTTGATAATGTAAAAGTGCCTAAAGAAAATATTCTTGGCAAACCCGGCGACGGTGCTAAAATTGTTTTCTCATCTTTGAACCAGACAAGATTGTCTGCAGCGGCCGGTGGTGTGGGTCTTGCCCAGGCATGCCTTGATGAAGCCACTAAATATTGCAATGACAGAAAACAGTTTGGTGTAAAAATCGGTACATTCCAGATGAACCAGGATATGATCGCCCAGATGACTGTAGATATTGAAGCAGCCCGTCTTGTGACCTATAAAGCTGCCTGTGCAAAAGACGATGGCAAGCTCAACAATGGTCTTGATGTGGCCATGGCCAAATACCTGGCGGGTGAAGCTGCTACAAAATGTTCCAACTTTGCTTTAAGAATCCTTGGTGCATATGGATACTCCACTGAATATCCGGTTGCCAGATTTTACAGAGATGCCCCGACCTACTCAATGGTTGAAGGGTCTGCCAATATCTGCAAGATGATTATTGCACTGGATCAACTGGGTTTTAAAAAAGCCAACAGATAAATCTAAGACTTTTGTGAACAGCAATCCTTTTCCGCCTTTTGGAGAGGCCTTTGAATAAGGTCTCCTGGGTTACTGTTCACTGTGTCATACCAAGGAGGACAAGGTGGACCCAAAAGAAATTGCAAAAAAAACAGGGAAAACTGCAAAACTTTATTTTTCTACAGTTAAAGACGAGGAAAAGCCCTATAACCTGTGGAAACATTTTGACAAAGATCTTGCAAAAGATATGTCACTTTATATCACAGGGCAGATGTATTCCAGGGAAAAAATTCCTCATCAGACCCGACAGCTTGTTACTGTTGCAGCCTTAACTGTTTTGTCTAAACCAGATGAACTTAAACTACATACCCATGCAGCTTTGAACGTTGGGTGTACAAAAGAAGAAATTGCTGAAGTTATCTTCCAAACCAGTATTTATGGTGGTGTCCCCGCAGCAAATACTGCATTGAGTGTTCTTAAAGACGTTTTAGAAGAACGCGATAACGAATAGATTTGTTTTAATTCTTTTAAAAAAGCAGAGAAAGATGTATAAAATTCATTCTCTGCTTTTAATTTTTTAATGGATAAAAAAATGCCTGAAGAAATCTACCTTAATTTAGCCAAAACCATCATTAAAGGGGACACACCAAAATCAGCTGTGTTTTCCCAGATTGCCAATCTGACAGATGATAAAGTATTTGAACTATTACCCGGTGCGAATTTAATTCGAACCACCTATTTTAATAATAAAATCCATCTTTGTACGATCTGTAATGGTAAATCAGGCAAATGTTCTGAAGATTGCTCATTCTGTGCCCAATCAAAATTTCATAATACTGAGGTTGAAACCTATTCACTGCTTTCTAAAGACAAAATGACACAGGGTGCCCTTGATCTTGAAGGTACCCCGGTCAACCGATATTCAATTGTGACCAGTGGAAAAGGTCTGCCAAAAAAAGAGATTAAAATAGTTTCTGATGCATTGGCGCAAGCAAAAGAAACCCATCTTTCTTTTTGTGCTTCACTTGGCATTATTGATGATGAAGATTTCAAAGTCCTGAAGCAATCTGGCGTTACACGGTATCATCATAATCTGGAAGCTGCCAGAAGCCATTTTGACACTATTTGTACGACACACACATTTGATCAACGGATCAACACGATAAAGGCTGCTCAAAAAGCCGGACTTTCTGTGTGTGCCGGTGGTATTTTTGGCATGGGAGAGTCTAATGATCAAATCTTAGAAATGGCGCTTGAGTTAAAAAATCTGGGTGTAGATGCTATTCCATTAAATTTTTTATCACCAATACCCGGAACGCCTTTAGAAAAGATATCTAATCTTACACCACTAAAATGCCTTAAAATTATTGCATTATTTCGGTATGTCTGCCCAGACAAGGAAATCATTATTTGCGGTGGCAGAGAAGCCAATCTTGGTATGCTGCATCCCCTTATTTTTTATGCAGGATCAAGTGGAATAATGACTGGCAACTACCTGACTACAGATGGCAGGCAAATGGAAAATGATCTTGAGATGCTGAAACAATTACAGCTTACTCCCAGGGCATAATCAATCGCATTGTTTTTTTTGACTGACTCGTTCTGATGTTAGTTCCATCATTACGAGCTTTTGTGGTTTTTTTCGAAATTTGAAAGATTTTGATCCTGATTTTTCTTTTTTTTTTTTTCTAACAAATTGCCGCATCCTCTGGCGCTCAAGCCCTGGAAATTCATTCAGTAAGTCCTCCATCGTAGCCGGATCATCTGTTAATAACTTGTCGATCCACCCTCGAGACTCTTTCTCCGCTGCGGATTCGACGATATTTCCATCTTCAGCTTTTAGCAATGCCAACCGGATGGATTCCGGGTCTACATCCCTCATCAAAACACCGATAAACTGCCGATGCCGCCGACCTGCAATATTGGAAGTAATTGCCTTGCCCTCTATAAGGGCAGCCTTCAAATTTTTTGGAATCTCAATATTCTCCAATTGTTGGACAGACAGGTTGTTGAGCTTCAACCCTAACCTCTGAAGTTCTTCAGCCGCTTTTTTCTTCTGTGTTTTACTTTGATATTGAGTCTCTTCTTCCACGGTTCCTGTCTTCATACGATTGCTATTTTTTTGAGTGTATTGTTAATACAGGGTTAAGTCAATTATTGCTTATTATTACAGAGCGATATAAGTTGCAATAAATGGGACTTTCCTATAATATAGTGTCTATTACTTTTATTATTATTTTGTCTAATTATCCGTAAATATTTATATATATTGAATGAGTTAGTTTTTCAAACTTAATAAATTTCAACCCTATAAAACTGGGTATTATCATATAAAGTACTAAGAATATTTTTTAGATCTAAGAGAATTCAAAATGAGTGAAATTAAAGATTCAAGTATTAAATCAATAAAAATCGACAAAACATTTCTGGAAAGCGATCAACTTCATCAGTCTATTATGGAAGCAGCCCCTGATCCCATGGTAATCTATGATATGGAAGGGAAAGTAACGTATCTTAACCTGGCATTTACCAGCGTTTTTGGATGGACTCTTGAAGAAGTGTCAGGCAAAAAACTCGATTTTGTACCCCAGGAAAATATGCCTGAAACCATAGAGGCTGTAAAAAGAGTATCAAGGGGTGAGATAAATGTCCCCTTTGAGACCAGGCGATATACAAAGGACAGGAAGATAATTGATGTTCACGGCAGTTCATCAACTTATAAAGACCGCAACGGCAATCCAGCTGGAACTGTGGTGATTCTTCGCGATGTAACCCAAAAACAAAAACTGGAACATGCATTGCGTGAAA
>JAAEKY010000493.1 GCA_024227235.1 Desulfobacteraceae bacterium
AATTATCATTGTTTCAGTAACTTTATTTTAAGACATTTGCACGAACCCCAAAATCTGTCAAAGATTCAAGCATAGGTTATATATTTCCTTTTATTAGATTTCTTCTAAAATCTACCATTAAATGCTTGAATTTATAGTGTGTTTTTACTAGAATATACATTATGAATTCAAACTCTGAGAGGTTCCATGGCATATAAAAAAATCGAAGATAATTTTTCCTTTGCTGACATTGCTATCAATAAAAATGCTGATCGAAATCGCTCTTTGATATTCTTACGAAAAGTGGCCAACACCATTGACTGGGAGCCAGTTGAAACTCTTCTTATGAAATATTATCAAATTGGCAAGTCCAATAAAAGGGAAAGCGCCTATTCTCCTTTGCTGTTGTTTAAATGCCTTTTGTTGCAAAACTGGTTTCAAATCAAATCTGACCCGGAACTTGAAAACTTGATTTGTGATCGGCTTTCTTTCAGGGACTTCCTTAAACTCCCCATGGATTATCCTTCTCCTGATCACAGTACTTTTTTCCGTTTTAGAAAGCACACATCCAAAGAGGCTATGATTAAAATTAACAGCGAGGTCCTTAAACAATTTCATTATCACGGAATCACCATCAATAAAGGGGTTGCTGTGGATGCCAGGTTGGTAAAATCGGCAAGTAGACCTATTTCCAAAAAACAAATTATAGGATTGAAAGAACATCTTGATACTCAGGAAAGCCGATTGGATAAAAACGGCAATCTTAAGAAGTTTTCCCGTGACTTTGAATCTGACTGGACCATTAAAAACGACAAGCCTCATTATGGCTTTAAAGAACACACATCTGTTAATACTGAAAACGGTTTCATTCTTTCGACAACCTTGAGTCCTTCCTCTCATAATGATTCCAGGTATCTACCCTATGCGGTGATTTATAGTATGCGCTGGTAAAATTAAAATTGCTTATGCCGACAAAGGATATGCAGGTGCTCCAAATCGAGAATTTCTGGCATTAAATAATATCCAGGACGGGATAATGCGTAAAGATAATATTAATGCAAAATTAACTGATTTTGAAATCAAACGAAATAAAGCCATTTCAAAATATAGATATATAGTGGAGCAATATTTTGGCATCAGCCACTTGCATGACAAAGGGAATAAAGCACGATTCCCAACGATGATCAAAAATACCATTGATATCATGTTTCGACAATTTGCATTTAATTTAAAAAAAGGGGCTAAAATTCTGGAAGTTCTCCCTGTTTAGTTGGATAATTGCGCCTGGTGATTTAAAACCAGGCAAAACGCCTCAACTGAGGCAATATTTGACTGAATACCAGCCGAATAATCTTTAAAATGGGTTTGATTTGATTAACATTGACTCTTTTTGAATCCAGAATCTAAAAAAAATTTCCATAATGATAAAATCGAAGATGTAGAGTTTTCTTGCAAAGGTCTGATATGGTTGACACTTGTCAAGAGAAAATATTAATCCATACCTTTTCAAGTTTAAGGTTAAAACATGCTTTGCTTTTTAAGTTTTATTGTCAGGGACGGGATCATCATGTAACGACGGTTTATCAATCTGATATACGCGGATTGGTTACCTGCATGGTTTGGCTTCGTCGTGGAGCTGCCCTAATCTCACATCGGGAGTTTCAGTAATAATACCTATTCCATAAGACCTTTCAGGGATTCTCCGACCGTGACCGCATCCCTGCAATAAACTCAAAAAATTATTTGGATATTTTATGTTAACCACCTCTATTTGGTTCTAATACGATTAAATGCTATATACTATTATCCGACAAACGGAGGTAGGCCCTGCTGGGGAGCAACCTGCCAAGGGATAATCGGATGCAGGTAGCATTAAATAATGCTTCCGGGGAAGGCGGTTGATATAATCCGCCTTTCCCATCATTATTTAAGCTTTCCTGCTTATGCCTGAAAAAACCCATATTAAATTGGTAGAGCAAAGCGATTCCTTTATTTCATGCAACGTTAGGAACTTTATGGGCAATAGCCCACATAAACCCAGCTAATTCTCTGGCAATTGCTGTTTTTACCAGGTTTGAATTTTTACCTCTATATACCAGTCGTTTATAGCGAGAACATAATCTTACCTGGGCTTGCCAGGCAATTTTACAAATTTCCTGAGGTAAACCTTTAGTGCGTTTCATGATATATCTGCTTTTTCTGGCAGGCAATCTATATGCTTGAGCAGCCTCAATGAGTGCGTGACGAACATGACCATTGCCTGTTTTAGTGATAGATCCCGTTCTTTTTTGATCTCCGGAATTATGCTGTGACGGCACAAGCCCCAG
>JAAEKY010000494.1 GCA_024227235.1 Desulfobacteraceae bacterium
AGTAATACCATGCTTGTAAGGCCTTAATGCATTCTTTCGACACCCTGACAAAGTGGTTGTTAGACGAGTGTCAGATCAATAAATCGGCTATACGATGAAGGAACGGGCGTCCCGGAGGAACAGCCTGACAGGCAAAATTTAAAAAGCCGTGAATTTGCTGTATGACCTTCACTTTGACCTTTTTCTTTTTGAAAAGTGAATCAATGAGGAGTTTTGCTTTAGGCACTTTGTCAGGGGGCAGAGACATGGTCATGGTGACAGAATTAAATAAAATGCCATGCAATTCTATGGAAGTACAAGGCCAAACCGTTTTGGGGGATTTCACTGGCATTCCAATGGATTCTGACAGGGCTAAAAATGAATTTATGCCCAACAAAGACTCATTTGTTTGGGGGTGGCCAAAAAACATAAAATCGTCCAAAATGTGGGACAAATGTTTTACGTTAAACTTATTGGCCAGAATCCAGTGGAATGCATTGGAAAATTTCTCAAAAATAGCACATGAGGGGGATGCCCCCATGGCCAACATAGTATCGATATAATATAAGTTTTTCCAAGTGAAACCTAGGAAGTGCAAATCCTGTAATCTAATCCTAATTTGTCTATATGCACAACTCCAGTCTCCCTTACTCATCAAACATCCCTCTCCAATTGAGGACACAATTTCAATACATTTATCAATGAGTTGGTATTCCACCTCACAAAATTTTGGGGGGATGAAGTAATTTACAGACTGGCGAGGTGGATAAGACAAATTATGTA
>JAAEKY010000495.1 GCA_024227235.1 Desulfobacteraceae bacterium
CCGAAAAGTGGGTTCGAGATGAAGAAGCCCGTTATTTTTGTCCTGAATGCGGTAACAAAGTTTTTCGGGGTGCAACAAGATGTAATCAGTGTAAGGTAAAGCTGGATTTGGACTAGCTCTTTGTCGGTCAGGAAAAACGACTTCACCTCATCATCTGTATGTAGGCTGAAGTTAAAAGCTACCGCTTTTTATGATGTTAATGAGTTTAAATTACAACGAAACATTTCAACAGCCAAGCCGTTGATTTCAGCGTTGTGTAGAAAGTGAAAAAGATGCGTAGAAAAGATCGACTTATACCAAATTCCGAAGCCTTTTCTATTCTTGAAAAAGGCGAATATGGAATTTTAAGTACAGTATCTCCGAATAATGAACCATATGGAGTGCCCTTAAATTATTGTTTAATTGGTGATTGTATTTATTTCCACTGCGCACTTGAAGGAAGTAAAATCAACAATATTACATATAACCCTAATGTTTCCTTTTGTGTTGTAGGCAATACGGAGGTTCTCCCGGAAAAATTTAGTACAAAGTTCGAAAGCTGCATTGTCCAGGGGTATGCACATGAATCTTTTGCGGAAGAAAAACAAAAGGCTATTGAGGGCCTTATCCACAAATATTCTGAAAGCTATAAATCTGAAGGGTTGAAATACATAGAGAAACTCAAAGATAAAACGAAAGTTTTTAAAATCGCTATAAATACAATTTCAGGCAAAGCAAGAAAGTAATATCCGAAAAACAGGCCCAAGATGAATGCCTGGGACGCTTGCAGGTCCGCACCTCCGAATTCAATATGAGTATTATGATTTTTGCAGGATAATCTAAATATTGCGGACTCGGTTCCGTCTCCAAAAAGTTTGTAACGCTAACAAGGAGAATTCAGTGGCAGGTGAAACAGATTTGGAAAAATTAATGGCGTCAATGTCTCCCTGCCTTCTTCCCGATGAGTATGTGTTTTGTACTGTGGCGGATGGAAATTACGGCGACTATTCCGAGTATTTTCCATTAGCCTCATTTTTGGAATCAGAGGGCCTAAGCTTAGTACTTACGAAAACAAATGCAGATAAAGCAAAGCTGAACTATGATTCGGTTTTTAAGGCAATTACGTTAAGCGTCCATTCTAGCTTAGAAGCCGTTGGCTTAACGGCTGTA
>JAAEKY010000496.1 GCA_024227235.1 Desulfobacteraceae bacterium
GATAAAATCTGGATTTCCCCAAAATGCAGTCACTGTATTCAGGCCCTTAATGGAAAATTTAAAGGTCATATCATGAAACCTTTAGATCCCTTTCATATTGATCTTGAAAAGACCACTTTAATTGAAGCCAGTGCAGGTACTGGTAAAACATATACCATTGCGACCTTGTATTGCCGTCTTGTGGCTAAAGGGTATGCTCTTGAATCCATCCTTGTCGTAACCTTTACTGAAGCTGCTGCAGCAGAATTAAAGCTTCGAATCAGACGCCGTTTGTTTGATACGCTTGAAAATCTTCAAAATCCATCTTTAGATCATACAGATGATCTCGTTGATTTTTTTAAACAGAAACAAGACCTGTCAAAAATTTGCAAAAGGCTTAAGCTTGCCTTGATCAGTTTTGATCAGGCAGCAATTATGACCATCCATTCTTTTTGTCTGAAAGTTTTAAAAGAAAATGCATTTGAAAGCCAATCTTACTTTGATATCGAGCTTGTTCCGGACAGGTCCTTATTTTTAAGGCAGGTATGCTATGATTTTTTCATGGGGCATGTGAACAATCAGGATTCTTTGTTTTTATCATATTTGGCCCAAAGACAAATAACACCAGAACACTTTGCACAAATTTTTGGCTCTTTAGTCTCAAGATCAAATCTTGTGATCCTTCCTCAGGATTCTGGTGTTTTAAACATATTTGATACTTACCGGGAAACAATTAAAAAAATTCAAGATATTCTTTTTACAAAACCACAGGAGGTTATTGATTTAATTGGCAACCATACCGGTATTGATAAAAGAAGTTATTCTAAAAAAAATGTGCCAGCCTGGCTTAAAGCATCTCGAGAAAAAATCGAAGAAACAGGGCTGAATACGCTTTTTAAAATGACAGAAAAAGGAGATGCTCTTTTTAAATTTGTGCAATCGAGAATCGCACAGAAAACAAAATCTGGGGCGCAGCCCCCAGACCATGAATTGTTTAATTTATGCGAACAATTGCTTTGCTTATATACTCAATTTGAGAAAAACCTTATCCATCTTAAAATTGAATTCTTAGATTTTTTTAATACTGAGCTTGAGAAAATAAAGAAAGCAAATGGTATATGTTTTTTTGATGATCTGGTGAATGACCTTGCAAAAGCCCTGGAAGGTGATGGGGAATATGATCAGGGAAAACCAAATTCACATTATCTTAAAAAGGCTGTCAGACAAAAGTATACAACCTGCTTAATCGATGAGTTCCAGGACACAGATCCCCGGCAGTATGACATATTCTCAACGCTTTTTTCTTGTCCAGGCACGCCATTTTTTATGATTGGTGACCCCAAGCAGGCAATTTATGCATTCAGGGGAGGGGATATCTTTGCATATTTAAAAGCATCCAAAGAATGCGAACAAAAATATACCCTTGAAAAAAATTATCGATCCGCCCCTTTGCTTGTAAAAGGTATCAACGAAATTTTTTCAAACACTAAGAATCCATTTTTGTTCGAGGCCATAGAATTTTCAAACGTTAAAACGCCTGAAACAGCCATAAATTATTTTTTTGAAAATGAAAATCCCATTGCCCCGTTACAGTTTTGCTTTATTAAAAGAGAAGATCACCTCACTGACAGACAGGGCCTTATCAAAAAGGATACTGCAGCAGCTATCATTCCTAAGGCGGTTGCAATAGATATTGTTTCCTTACTAAATTCAGACAAGTGCTTAATGGATAAAGAGTCAAAAAGGATGTCTAAAATCAGCCCCAA
>JAAEKY010000497.1 GCA_024227235.1 Desulfobacteraceae bacterium
ATTGGAAAAATGAGACGAATCGTTGTACCACCGGATTTGTGGCAATTGGATAGGTCCAGGCAATGGGAGCATTGGTCAATGTTTCCAGAGCAGATATCTTCATCAGCTGGAATGAAATGGCAACGCTTGGACTTAATTTCAATTTTAAAGAGATACCGTTCGGAAAATATCTTAAACCTCAACAAATCAAAACCTTTGCCGCCGGCATTAAAATCATATGGTTTTTTGGTGGAATAGAGCAACGTATCCGGAGCATTAAAGTAATTCTCGAAAAGCAGACGTTTCTTTTCTCTTGTTATGCCGACACCAAAATCCGTAAAGATTAGTTCAGCTTTTTTTTTGGTTGGCCTGACCTTGATTTTGATTTTCCCCAAATCAGGTGTATTTTCAATAGCGTTGCGGATGATGCCTTCTGTTACAAAATGCAATATTTCCCTGGGAAGGTTCACAGTGATCGGCTGGTTGAATTCCGTTTCAATATGGCACTGCCGATGCCTGAACAATGGGGCCAAAGATGCGAGTTTTTGTTTTAAGAAGTGGTCTAACCTGATCTGTACCGATTCGAACTCTTTGTGGCCAAAGAGTTCGTCTATTTTACTTCGAATTACTGGTACCAAATTTTTCTGTTCCAGTTCAGATTCAAACAGAATTTCCAATTCATCTTTTAATACCTCAAGCATCTTGGACAGTATATGATAGGCTTGATATTTTTTTTGCTTTAACAAGTCTTCCACTTCATATTGGATTTCTAACAGGCGTTTGAGATTTCGTTTTCCTCTTTCTAAAATACGATCAATTGTATCTGTCTTTATGCCCAGCTTTTCCAGCTCTTTTGATAATAGCTTAAAAGATGCGGCTAAAACAGATACAGGGGTTTTTAATTCATGGGACAAATGATGAATGACTCTGTCTTTGGCCTTATTGATGCTTTGAAGGTCACCATAGGATTTTCGCAATTTTTCATTAATTCTTGCATTTTCAATGGGCAGTGCAATGGTGCTTGCGATGGCGCATAATAACTCAATATCATTATCGTCAAAAGGCCCGTTGACCTTGTTCACCACAGCGAGAACACCGATGATATTATCTTTTAATTGAATGGGAACGGTGAGAATATTTTTTGCATCAAGGTCCGTCTCTTCATCAACTCTTCTTAAGAAAAACGAACATTTGGAGACATCATGAACAATAAGCGGCTTACCGGTTTTGTAAACTTGGCCGGATACGCCTTGATCCGCCGGGAACCGTATCTTTTTGAATTTTTTTTCGGATTCGGTTCCATCGAATAGAGCGGAAAAAAAGAAAAATTCCTCTTTATTATCATCCAATAAAAGAACGAAAGCCGCTTTAATGGCCATCAATTTTTTTATCTCTTTATTAATTGATGTGAGCAGGTCATCCAAGCGTTGATATTGCTGCAACGATTCGGATATTTTAAACAATATTTGATTGGTTCTTGAAATGCGGTTTTGTCTG
>JAAEKY010000498.1 GCA_024227235.1 Desulfobacteraceae bacterium
TCTTCTTCTTTTGGTGTGATATAGATGCTGAATGCACCCAGGCACAAAGAGATAATGATAAACATAATCGATAGTTGTGAGGTTAGAAACCCTCTAACTATTTTAGTGAGAATTGAATCGTTTATATCAGGCATTTATTCTTTGTATCCTATTGTTTCATTACCAACGAGTCCTGCAAGGACCTCGATTTTCTCATTAAATTTTTTCCCGGTTTTAATATAGACCGATTGCCAGCTATCTTCTTTTTTGACATAGACCAGCTCAAGTTGGCCGACAAGGATGACAGCTTTTGCAGGAATAAGAAGGGTTTGATCTTTTTTAACCGGTATGAGAAGTCTGCCAAACATACCGGGATAGATGCCGGGGGTAAGAGGTAAAGATGCTTTTACAAGGAACGTCCGGGTTGTTGGGTCAGCATAGGGCACAATTTCTTCAATTTTAGACAATACGGTTTTATCAATAGTTTTAATTTTAACCTGGTAGTCTTTTCCCAGAACAATTTGGCTGATCAATCCTTCTCTTATATTGGCTTCAAGTCTTAAAGCACCGCTTGTCTGTATAATTAAAAGCGGTTTGCCTGGAACAGCAAGGTCTCCTGGGTCAATCATTCTTTTTACAACAACACCATTTGAAGGAGAGACGATACGTGAATACTCTTTTGCAATACGAGCTTCTTTTACGACTTCTTGCGCTTGCCGAATAGATGCTGTTATGGCTTGCTTTGATTCCTTTGATTTTTCAAGTCTTGCTTTGGCCTGAAGGTAGGCGGATTTATCGATTTCAAGTTTTTGAGACGATACAACACCTGCGGAAAAAAGTTTATTTGATCTGTTATAGGTAGCAAGGCTCTGATCAAGCCCTGCTTTTGTTTCCTCAATTGATTTTTGGGCTTGGGCCTGTCGTTTTTTTGCAATGGCAAGTCCTTCCTGGGCTTGTTTAAGTTGGGTTGACAGACGCCTGGCATCCAGTGAAATAAGTAGCTGTCCTTTTTTAACACCCATGCCCGGAACACAAGAGATTTTTATCACTTGCGCGCTTATCTGGGATTCAATAACAGATTCTGTGAGAGGTCGGATAGTTCCGACTGCTTCATATGTCTGTGTAACCTCCTTTTTTTCCACAAGAGTCGTGTATTTGGGATGGTTAATATTTTTTGAGGTATGGTTGTCTTTAGTAAATCCTGGCTTTATTTTATCATTCTCGCAGGAAAAACAAACAAGAAAAATGGGTATGAGCAATATGAAATAAAGTTTTTTTTTCATGGCAGGACTCTTTTTTAATGATTAAGAAACTTAGGGGTTACCCCAACATTGGGTTTATTTTATCGGATAAATTATTTACGTCAACCCACACTGTGGTACTCTTATTATTAATAAAGGCACCTGTTCGGGGCTTTAAGGCAAGCACAATAAAACTCCCCATTCAACCTTTGAGCCGGAACAAACTTTTTATCTGTAATCTTTATAGCTGATATTATATTTTTCTGCCTTATAGGAAAATTTTCTAACTGTAATTCCGATGAGCTTTGCTGCTTTATTAATATTTCCTTTGGTATTTTTTAAAGAATCCATCAAAATTTCTTTTTCAAGATGACCCACAGCATTTTCAAGGGAGAGGGGAAGGGTCTTTGATTTTGTTCCGGTTTGAAGGGTGGCAGGGAGGTGATAGCTGTGGATAGCCCCCTCATTACAAAGAATAACGGCGCGTTCAATACAGTTTTCAAGCTCCCTTACATTTCCTGGCCAGTGATATTCCATCATCATATCAATGGCTGGTGTTGTAATCCGCTTGATAATTTTTCCATGTTCTTTTTTGTATTTCTCAAGAAAATGGTCGGCTAGAAGAATGATGTCTGTTTTTCTCATTCTAAGACTTGGAATATAAATAGGAAATACATTCAGCCTGAAGTATAGATCGTCTCTGAAATTACTTTTTTGAACCATTTCTTCGAGATTAGAATTGGTGGCAGCCACAATCCTGACATCGCTTTTTATGGGTTTATACCCCCCGAGTCGTTCAAATTCTTTTTCCTGAAGAACTCTTAACAGTTTGACCTGGGCAGAAAGGGCCATATTACCGATTTCATCTAAAAAGATCGTGCCACCATCTGCTATCTCAAATTTGCCTTTTTTTTGGTGAGAGGCTCCGGTAAACGCGCCTTTTTCATGACCGAACAATTCACTTTCGATAAGGTTTTCAGGAATGGCCGCACAATTAATCTTGATAAAAGGCTTTTTATTTCTATTACTATTATAATGAACAGAATTTGCAACAAGCTCTTTTCCTGTGCCGCTTTCTCCTCTTATTAAAACAGTTGCCGAGGAAGCAGATACCTGGGAAATCATTTGAAGAACTTCTCTCATTTTATTGGAATTTCCAATGATATTTGAAAAACTGTATCTATTTTCCAGTTCTGATTTCAACCGGATATTTTCAGTTTTTAATTGTTCTTTTTCAACGCGGACAGTTTCAATATTGATAACATGATGGGCCACCATTGCTGCTACAACAGATAAGAGTTTTTCTCCCTTCTCAAGAGATTTTTTTCCTTCAAAGGGTCTATCTGCACTAATGGCACCGACAATTTGGTTTTCCTTTCTTATAGGGACGCAGATGAAAGAATAATCTTGGCCGCCGACAATACCTCTGGAATCTGTTTTGTCTAAAAATAGCGGTTCTTCACTGATCCTGGGAACAACTGCGGGTTCTCCACTTTGAATCACTTTACCAATGATGCCCTCGCCGGGCAGGTATTTAATTTTACGGGTGGTATCTTTTGAAATGCCATGGGCAATTTCAATCCTTATTTCACCGGTTTCTGAGTTGATAAGAAATATGATACCCCGCACCAGATTAAGAGATTCAGAAAGAACGCTTAACACCTTAAACAAAGATTTTTTCATATCCATATGCTGGTTTAAGGCCTCACTAATTTCATATAAAAGCGAGACTTCTTCAAAAATTTTCATACCAAAATCCCATAAAAAATCATATTTAAAATATTGCTTTCATACCATCATTGGTATAATTTATTAATAAGCATTATTTTTTGGGATAGTATTGCATGAAATTTAATTCCAGAACAGAGTATAATGCTTTGTTGGGAAGATAAATATGAAAAATGATGGAAACAAAAAAAAGATTGCCAACAAAAGAGACGCAAACAAAGTGCTTGAAGTTTTGTTTGAAATCTCTGAGGCAGTTACTAGTACGTTAAGCTTAGATGAGTTATACAAAGTCATTCATACTTCTCTTGGAAAAATTTTGAATGTGGATAATTTTTATATCGCACTTCATCATGAAGGAAAAGATTCTATTTCTTTTCCTTATCATGTTGATGAAAAAGATGAAAATCCTGATGAAATATTTAATTTCAGTAAAACAGCTTCCCTGACAGGGAAAGTCATTAACGCAAGAGAACCATTGATTTTTTATGAACAGGACATCATCGATTTTGCTATATTGCAAAATCAACAAACCATTGGTACGGTTAGTAAAATCTGGATTGGTGCACCCTTGATTATAAAAGAAAGAGTTATTGGCGCCATTGCCATGCAAAGTTTTCATTCTTCAAAAGATTACCAGGAAAAGGATCTAAGCTTTTTAAATACTATTTCTCAGCATATTGCCCTTGCCATTGAACGTAAAGAATCAAAAGATAAGTTAAAAGAGCAGCAACAAGTTCTTGAAAAGATAATTGAATCTTCACCCGTAGGGATTTGTCTGGTAGAAAAAAGGTTTTTTAAGTGGATAAACAATGAAATGTTGAATATGTTCGAGTATGAGAAAAAAGAAGAATTTGAAAATGCCAATGTCCGCATGATTTATGGTTCCGATGATGATTATAATGAGGCGGGTAATATTATTTATCATGACTTGAAGGATACAGGAAAATCAGATTTTGATTTTAATTTAATTAAAAAGGATGGGAGTACTTTTAAAGCCCATATCATTATTACAAGCTCGAGCAGCGAAAATCCTTTTGAAAGTACCATCGTCACTTTTGCAGATATTTCACAGCGAGAATTGGCCCAAAAAGAGAAACTTGAGAGAGAAAAACTTCAAGGAGTCCTTGAAATGGCAGGGGCTGTTTGTCATGAAATCAATCAGCCGCTTCAGACCATTGTAGGATATTCGACATTATATAAGGACAGCGAAACCATAACGCCTGAAGAGTTGCATAATATCAAAACCCAGGCATCACGGATTGGAGATATCACCAAAAGGTTGTCCAATATTACTCATTACAAAACAGTAACCTATCCGGGCGATACAAAAATAGTTGATATATGGGGCTCAAGTAACGACACCACTTAAAAATCAAATACCAGCATTTTAGTTTCTTTGATCAAACACAACCATTTTTTTTATCATTATTGGAGTAGAAAGACCGTTTCAACCTTAAATTACTATGAAATTTTCTTGATAATAAATGTAATAAATGTAATCTTTTTTTGGGTATAATAAAGAATAAAAGGTAGAAGAATATCAGAATCAAAATGAGTAAAAATAAATCAAAAATTAATAAAAAGAAGCGCGATTCTGGAAAAACCATTGAAGTATTGTTTAAAATATCAGAAGCGGTCAGTAATACCCGTAATCTTGATGAACTTTATAAGGTAATTCATCAAAGCCTTGATGAGATTCTAAATGTGGATAATTTTTATATTGCACTCCATAATGAAAAAAGAGATTCTATTATTTTTCCATACCATGTAGATGAAAAGGCGGCACCACTAAAAGAAATAGTCAATTTCAGTCAAACACCATCATCCACAGGAATCGTTATTCAAACTAGAAAACCAACGATTTTTTATGAACAGGATATTATTCGACTGGCAGATCAGCATAAACATGAACCCATTGGAGCGGTTAGTAAAATTTGGCTGGGAGCCCCATTGATTATTAATGACAAGGTGAAAGGCGCTATTGTGATTCAAAGCTATGAATCTTCTACAGCCTATCATAAAGAAGATTTAGATCTGTTGAATTCTGTTTCTCAACATATTGCGCTTGCTATTGAACGAAAAGAGTCAAATGAAAAATTGACCGAGCAAAGACAGATCCTTGAAAAAATTCTGGAATCCTCACCTGTAGGGATCGCCCTGGTACAAAATCGTATTTTCAAATGGGTGAATAAGGAGATGGTCCGCATGCTAGGGTGTCAGTCGAAATTAGATTTAAAGAATAAAAGTACCCAGATAATCTATTCAGATATAGATGATTACAAGATCGCCGGGGAAAAAATAAATTCCGGCTTTGCCACCAATGGTACGGCAGATTATGAAATTGACCTTGTTAGAAAAGATGGGACTATTTTCCCTGCCCATATCAAACTGAACTGTGGGGATATGTCTAATCCCATGGCATGGACGATTGCAACATTTACAGATATTTCACTAAGGAAATCGGCTGAAACAGAAAGATATGAAAGGGAAAGACTTCAGGGCGTTCTTGAGATGGCAGGGGCTGTCTGCCATGAGATTAACCAACCCTTACAAGCAATTTTAGGGTATTCTGAATTATTGATTATGGGTAATAAGGGGGAGACGGTTGAAGCCGCTAACCTTAGTTCCATAAAAACCCAGGCAACCCGGCTTAGGAAAATTACAAGAAAACTTTCCAGCATTACCCATTACCGGACAGTCGATTATCCTGGGAATACGAAAATTGTTGATATCTGGAGTGCCAGCAACGATACAGAGCAATAATTTAAACCGGTATTTTTTTGTTAAAAACAAAGGGGATGTTATGTTTGGGCGACATCATCTTTTTCTTTGGCAAGGGAATCAAGATATCTTTCAACAAAGGCTCTTAAATTCCGATCTGGATCAAGCAGGTCTGAATAGTAGTTTAAAACCCACCACAGAGTATTCAATTTTTCGCAATCATTCTGCCACCAGGAAACAGATTCTTTAATGGCTTCAGACGTTTTAAACTCAGAATTGATTTTTATATATAAATCATAACACATTGTCCGGGTAACTGGCTTAAGTCCAAGCGCCTTGACAGTGCTTCGATTTATCATTCATGCCTCCTTGAAAAGATCTTATGGTAAACAGGAATCATTCAATAAAAGTCCTACATTAATAGCTGCTGATTGTAAACCCCAATGTTGCATAAAAAACATGACAGTGATCAATAAA
>JAAEKY010000499.1 GCA_024227235.1 Desulfobacteraceae bacterium
TATGAATGAACATTATACAATCAGACGTAAACAGTCTCTGGGTACTGAACCCTCTGTTTACTATGTCATGTAAAAGGAGCGATTATGCTTGAAATAGCTATTAAAGGAAGTAAGAATTATTGGTTATGGATAGGCTTCCTGCTCCTTGTAATAGGAGCTGGAGCATATACCTATCTTGACCAGTTCATGAATGGCCTGATGATCACCGGCATGAGTCGGGATGTATCATGGGGCTTTTATATTGCCAACTTTACATTTCTTGTGGGTGTTGCCGCAGGGGGTGTAATGGTTGTTATCCCCTATTATCTTCACAATTATGAAAAATTTCACAGAATTACCATTCTTGGAGAATTTTTAGCTGTTGCCTCCTTGATTATGTGTCTTCTTTTTATTGTTGTGGATTTAGGGCAACCGACCAGGATGCTCAACGTATTATTATACCCGACACCCAATTCAATGCTGTTCTATGACATGATCGTTCTTAACGGTTATCTGTTCTTGAACATCGTTGTGGGCTGGAAGGTATTGGAAGCGGAAAGAAATCAGGTTGAACCAGTCTGGTGGACAAAACCACTGGTTTATCTGTCTATTCCGTTTGCCATTGGTATCCATACGGTAACCGCCTATCTTTACTGCGGTCTTCCGGGACGTGGATACTGGCTGACAGCCATTTTGGCACCACGGTTTCTTGCTTCAGCGTTTGCAGCAGGACCAGCCTTTTTGATCATCTTGTGTTATCTAATCAAAAAGTTTACAAAATTTGATCCAGGCTGGGATGCCATGCAGACACTTGCAAAAATAGTCTGCTGGGCAATTATTGCTAACCTGTTCTTCTTTTTATGTGAATGTTTTGTTGTATTTTACAGCGGCATTCCAGGTCATGAAGCGCATCTCCAGTATCTGCTATTTGGATATCACGGATATCATGCCCTCGTCCCCTGGATGTGGACTGGATTGATTTTGATGTTTACAGGAGCAGTTTTCCTTGTCATTCCTCAGCTGCGAAATAACAAAACCTTGTTACCGGTTACCTGTGGCATGATTTTTATTGGCGCCTGGATTGATAAGGGTCTTGGTATGATCTCTGGTGGATTTGTACCCTCACCGCTGCATCATGTTACCGAGTATGCGCCAACAAAACCTGAAATCATGATTACCTTAGCGGTTTACGCTACAGGATTCCTGGTTCTAACTATTCTTTTTAAACTTGCAACACAAGTTAAAGAAGAGGTGAATGGTTAGTTAGAAGGACCAAAAGAATAAACATGTTTTATTTAGGGGGAGTTTCATTTTAGAAACTCCCCTTTTTTTATAGGATAAGGGCTCACTCAAAAATAAATTGGCATTTTACGAGTAAGCCCTAAGTCTGTCTTTTAATTCACTGGTAAGAATGATACTATTTTTTTAATGAAGAATACTGATACAAGATATATTATCAAACTCCCTCCTCCTTTTTTAGAACAGAAAAAGAATGAATTCCTGGCTGCATTGTATGAAAGAAAATTTCAAGCTGCAGAACAAATCTACATTGATATTGTTTCACATGCTAAAGCGTTATCAAAGTTTAGTGAAAATGATGAAAAATTATTAAACCAGATACAAGGTACTTTTAAAAAATTTAAGCCCTTGCTTTCAAAAAATGTTTCAAGCAAATTCAAAGAATACAATAACCATCTTAAAAAACTGATCTTAACATATATAAAAAATTCTTCTGCAAACATTCAACATGTTGATTTTTTAAATTGGGAAGTAAAACTTGGACTGAATAGCCACCAGAAAGAGCTGGTTTACAAAACAGCTATGACCTTTCAATTGTCCTCTGGGTGCAGCAATTTTTGTCGGCGGTGCAATGAATGGGCATTGCCTAAAATACGGTCACACTTTTCATACCAGGCAATTTTAAAAATTATTGACCATATGGTTGATCAAAAAAATGATGAAATCTCTCTTTATGGCGCATCTGACCCCCTTGACTGGAAACATGATAATAAAACCATTTTCAATGTTTTACAAAAAATAAAAAAATTTCCGATTGAATGCAGTATTTTAACCAAAGTTCCCAAAGGAAAAGAACCTTTATTAAAAACACTTATCAAACATAAGGCCA
>JAAEKY010000500.1 GCA_024227235.1 Desulfobacteraceae bacterium
ACTCTTGCATTAGGCTTATTTGGAATCTTTTGTGACATCATGTTAAAGTGCATTTTATAATGACTTGGAGGTGCCTGATGACATTGAACGCAATCTCTTGATTTAGGAGATGGATGCTTAAACTCAGCAATACTCCACATATCTGCTCGATGGCATTGAGCGCAGTCATTTCCAAAAAGCTCAAAGTGCCTATCATCATTAGAGTGGCAAGTTGCACAGTTTAGTAGTGCTTCTTTTTTTGAGATTTTAGGATGTAGAAAAGGACTATCCTTTTTTCTTTCTCGTCCACTAAACTCCATTATGTAGTTATGAACAAGGGCCTTTTCATCGTTTGCCGATTTGCTTTTACTAAGCATTTTCATTCCAGTGTCGGATAAAAAGTTGTGATCCATTTTGGTGATATTGTCTGATCGTCCTAAATGTTCAGTATGGCATCCAAGACAAGTCGAAATATCTGCATGAAATGAAGTGGGTTGCCTTTCTAAGATATCTATATCATTAGCATGACAAACAACACAGTTTTCTCTTTGAACGCCCTTTATCGGATTGTGACATGCCATGCAGTCATTATCCAAAAAAGAATGTGCTTGCGAGAGTTTTCCAGGACTAACTGTCTTATTCCAGATAACTCCACTTAGCTTTGATTCCTTAAAATGAGTTGGATTAAGAAGAAAGTGATCAACTGAAGCATAGGCTAGGGTAAAAGTTAGAATGATTAAGAAAAAACTTTTCATAACCACCTCAGCCCAAAATAGAATTCACTAAAAATATGAAAAATAATAATTATATAAAGGATAATTGAAATAACGATATGAAACTTAAGCCACCTTTTAAACCAAAGCTTAACTGTCTCATGCATTTTAATGGAATACTCAACATCTGAAATAGAATCAGCAAGCTTTAACAACGTCATTTCCTCTGATGAGGCCCCTGCAAATGCAAGAGACATCTTTTTGAAGAAAAAGGGAAGATAAGCTGCTGTATTCTTGGCAAAACTTGGTTTAACCTGCTTTGAATAACTCTCGTATTGCTCAAGAAGATTAAAGGAAAGTTTCTTTTTCTCTCTCATCCCTGTTGAGATTTGAGCTAACAAATATCTACCAATAAAACCGCTAAGAACAACAAGTAACATTAGTAGTGTTAAGACAATGCCCACTAAACTATCAAAACGATGTCCTGTATGAATCAATGCTAAAATAGGACCAATGATTCCTGCATAGATATGCCACTTTAAGAAAGTGGACATTTTCATCCATTTTGTAAATCTATCTTTTAATCTCTTTGATCTTTTAACAAACATGTAAAGAAGAGGAATAAACATAAAAAATGTAGCAATGATCCCAATGATACTTCCGACAAAACTTCCAGGAAAAGATGGTGCTTTGTGAAGAATAAATCCTCCCCAAAGAACCATCATCAATATTACTAATCCTGTTACGGTATGGCGTTCCTGATGATTCATGTGCCTAGACCTCTACACTTACATCTTCGCTGGCCTTAGCCTGGCATGCTAAAATAATCCCCTTGTTTTTTTCATCTTCTTCAAGAGAATCATCTACCTCCATTGTCACTTTGCCCGAGAGAAGTTTAACCTTGCACATTCCACAGGTTCCTGAGCGACAAGAATTATCAATCTCTATTCCAGCTTCATCTGCGGCTTCTAAAATAGTTTGTTCTTCCCCAAGTGATACTGTTTTATTAGATCCAGTAAATGTTAAATTGTAGGCCTTTTCTTCATTAGCTGGATTTTTTTTAGTTTCTTTTGGTTTAGCACCACCAAAAGCTTCTGTTTTAATTTGTTCTTTGCTAACTCCTAAATCAGAGAGCATTGATTTAACTGCATCCATCATCGGAACTGGTCCACAAATATGGATACGTTTCTTCTCTATATCTGGAATAAAGTTATCAATAAGTTCTTTTGTAAATCTTCCCTGCGGTCCCATCCAGCTTGTTCCCTTCGCTCTGGTCATGCTGGCAAGAACATTTAGGTTTGAATAACGAGATTGAAGGTACTCCAGTTCTTTTTGATAAATAAAATCATTGCTGGTTCTTGCACAAAAAAGAAAATATATCTCTCCAGGCCAACATTTTGCAGTTAAATATCTAACAGCACTCATCATTGGAGTAATCCCAACACCTCCAGAGATTAAGACAATACTATCCGATTGCTCACCATTAAAATAAAACTTCCCATTGGGTACACTTACTTCTAATTTATCGTGAACTTTAAGTTTGTCGTGAAAATGTCTACTGACTAGGCCTTTATCTTCTCTTTTAATAGTCACTTCAACAAAGTCTTTCTCCGTAGGAGATGAAGATATTGTATATGAACGGCGTACTTTTTTACCGTTTAAATCAAGAATAAATGTGACGAATTGACCTGGCTCATATGTAAATGAAAGAGGGGTATTGTCGATGTTGGCCAATCGAAATGTTTTAACGTTTGGAGCCTCTTCGAAAATACCAATCAGCTCAAGGGCTCCTGAAAACTTATTTCCTAAGCTCTTTTCAGGTTTGACAGGCTTTGGACTTGGCAGTACCTCCTTTTTGGAGGTCTCTACATTTATTGCTTCTTCAGGTTTAGCAGGATTCGCAGGTGTTTTTTTTGATAACTCTTCTAACAATAATGCTGCTCTTTTCATTTTAAAGAAATACATCCATATCATTGTAGCCATAAAAAGAATTAATATAGTCATGATAGAAGTATGAAAAAAAGACATTCCAAACATAGAGGAATTTTCATTTTTTGCATCAAAGGACAGAGGGAGAAGGTTCATTTCTTTTTTGAACCACTTAAGTGCAATATTTTGAGGAGCCTTGCCCTGTTCAATTGCTTTGTTTGCGGCAAGACCACTATCAAATTGACTAACTCCTTGTCTGATCTCTTCTAGGGCATTTTCTTGTTTTGGATAATCTAGACTTTGCTCAGAGGCACCAAGCTCTTTTACTCCCTTATTAATGAGTCTTCTACCTTCTTCAATCCTTAAATTAGCTGCTTCTACGATTTCTTTTTTTTTGTCTTCGGTTAGTTCTTTTAAATTCATCATTTTCGGGTATATATCCCAAGTATTAGATGAATTAGCACCACAGTTTCCTCCAGGGCATCCCTTCATCATGCCGCCCATACCTTTGCCCATCATGCCGCCCATACCTTTGCCCATCATGCCGC
>JAAEKY010000501.1 GCA_024227235.1 Desulfobacteraceae bacterium
ATCACAAACCCGATACAAGTACCGGATTGATTCTTCAATTGCGTTGCAAGAAAATGAATGACAATCTTTTTGGCTTGGTCATGATCTAAAATTTTCTGCGTCGATAGCAAGAAAATGTCACGAAGTAGGCATGGTTCTCAAAATCAAATATTGTGTGCCGCATTGATGACTTTTATTAGGCTCAATCCAAAGTCAAGGTGATTTATAAGATTAATGCTCATGATACAGCTTTCAAACAATCCTCTTATCCTTTAGGATATCAGCAACCAGTTGCCGAGGGCACCCAAGTTAGTAAATATCATTCGGATTGCTCAATTCCACTTGTTGCTTCGCAACCCAGGCAACAAGTTGCCTTGGCCACCCGAGCCTTTCCTTGTCAGTGGCACCCGGCATTCGGCCTCAGACCGAATGGCAGTTAATCAAGGACAGCAGCCAAAGTTTAACATCATCTACAACCGCTGTAGATTTTCATAAGAGTCAAGGGCAGATCTGACCCCTTTATCAAATCCAACTAACAATAATGGCGGTAAAAATAATTTAAACCTGACTGGGCCAAGAGGAACACTTGGCCCAGTTCGCTTCACTACCCTCTAATGGACTGAATTAATACCGGAACAACTTTATCGGAAAATTCCGGATCCAAAGAGACCACCTCGCCTTGAACTTGAACCAGTTCATCGCGTACATTAAATAATCCATCGCTAAATTTGTTTTCTACATCGATAAACTTTTGCGCAACGCCAATGGCGCCGCCGGACTGCATTTTGGCAACTTCCCATAGCGGGGCTACGATGACGGTTTTGTATTTTTCATCATCATTTACATCAGAGGGTTTTAAGTTTTGGAACAAATCGATCTTTTCCTCAACTGCGGGTGCTAGTTTTTCTTCAAGTCCTTCTAGCGCCTTTTCTTTAGCCTTTTCTTTTAGATTTCCTAACATGCTGATCTCCTTTTTAATATGTTTTTCATTGTTAAACGAGCCTTTGACAAACCAGGTTCGCAGTACCGTGCACATGCCTTAAAATTAGTGCACAAATTATTTTTTAAGACGTGTTCAAATTCAGCCACCAAGAAAAATTCTGCTTTGTTTCTGTATCTTTTAATAGGGACAGCTAAAGCAAAACGATGGGCCTGAACAAATGGTTTTTTCGTAACTTTTGCGACTCATAAAGTCCAAGTGCTCAAATACTCTGATTTTGTGAGGATTCTATAATTAATTTCAAATTGATTTGTGCGCGCTGCAATAATACAGCTTTTTATAGTGTAGTAGATTTTGCAGTAAAACTTTTAATAGAAAAGAAAGGGTAACAAACGCCCGATAAATTGGACTCTATAATTTTGACCGTATTTGTCAAGACCTAAGGATAGCTGTGACCATAATCCATTCATGGGGACCATGTAAAGCTATATTCTGAAATTCGTCCCCTACCATTGATAATATTTTTATTCTTTTTTTTTGCAAGTCACCAGATCCCTTCTTGTCCGGACCAATAACCGGTTTTACTTTTTTGGACTTGTTTCCTGGACTGGATAATGTGTGCAATTAGAATTGCACACATTATAGATCCGAAC
>JAAEKY010000502.1 GCA_024227235.1 Desulfobacteraceae bacterium
ATTCTTGAGTGAAAATGAAATTAATCATTTTGCATTTCGCACTGGTAAAGCCCTTTTTGCAAAAGTTTCACTTCTATAACCGAAAGTTATTGATCCTACATCAAAACCAAAATAATTAGCCCTCCAGTTGGTTGTTCCATCAGAGACCCATACCCAAGGAGTTGATAGCCTTATCAACTCTGTTATATGTACATCCAATCTTTTATATTGTGCGGGTTTGTAAGTTTTTCTGGTATCATACAATTGAGCCAATTCATCTTTTGTTGGCATTCTCCAATCCTTATACCCCCCACCCTGAAAATTATCACAATACTTTTTGGCCTCTTTCCAAATTACACTTTTCCCATTATCCTCAGATGCCCACATAAGGTTTGTTTTTTTATCATAAACAATGCTATTATTATATTTGACATATCTTTTATCGAACTTTGCTTTTTGTTTGTCGGATTCATTTTCGTTTGTTCGAACAACTATCACTCTGTGAAATTTGTAGCTTCCATCATATGTCGCCCTCCCTTTGGAAAAATGGAATATATAGGGGTATTTAACATAACCACGGTTATCACTTGAATAAACTATCCAAGGTTCAGAATCTATCAATAACGGAGTGCAGTTTGATTTGCCCTCTCCATTTTTATAAATCGTATTTAGTTCTTTCAAGGATGGTAAATGCCAGCCACCATTATCTAAATCAAGATTGTCTGCCCATTTCTTAGCTTTTTGTAAATTCATATTTTTATCTGGACCAGCATACCATTCAAGACCAGTATTTTTATCGAGGACAATGCCATTTTTATCTTTAATATATCGTTCTTTTTCAGAAACTGTTATTGATTGTTTTTCATTCAGATTGATCGAAGCAATCTTGATAGATTCTTCTTCCTGACTTTTTGGTTGTGCCTTTCTTTTTCTTTTCAGCTCAAATTTTGCCTTTTTTTTGTCAGATTCCTTTTTATCAGTTGGCGGTTTTCCCCAATACGAAATTCTTTGTGTGGCATATTTTCTCATCTCATCATCTTGAGTTGAAAAAGGATTATCCTGCAATACACCTGATGAGAATCTACGCCAAGCTTCTTTTTTCAGAGAGTTATTTAGATTAGGTTTTTTTTCTATTTGTTGAACCTGAGAATATTCTTTTTCTCGGTCTGACTGCCATAGCGCCCATTGGTTTTTTATCTCTGTCTCTTTTTCACCAGCTTTCACGATATCATCAAAAGATATTTTTCTATCTTCGGGAGCCGTTACCTGTGGCATTGATATTTTGTTAGACGGGTATTGATCGGTTGTAATTGTGGAAACAAATATAAACTCCCCTCCTTGATCTCCAGTTCCTTTGACAGGGCGACACAAGGGTTGTTGTTCAGAGTTGTTAGCAATAACCGGAGCAATATCTGTATAAATCTCTTGAGTGCTGATATAAGGTTTCTCATTAATTTTAAGTTTTTTAATCAGTTGATATGCAAAAACGCTGTTCCCTCCGGTTCCTGAATCAGAAACAGGGGTTTTGTTGCCTGAGGTCATACCCCAACGACTTTTTTCATTATAAAGGTTGAGATAATATTTGTCGTTAATGACTGAAGGCATAGCTCTTGCCTGACCAAACAGTGTCCCTGAATAGCATGAATCTGAGATTAAAAGAACGTGTCTGGCTTTCATGCTTCGCATAGCTTTCTGAATTTGTCCATTGTCAAGGTAAGTTACAGGGTCTCCCCCCTTAGCATCCACTGGAATCCACCACCCATCATCATACTGTCTGTCAAAATCACCATGCCCTGCATAATATATTAAAACGCTGTCTTCCTCCTTTGTTTTGGAAGAAAGGGCTCTAAGCGCATCATACAGACCTTTTCTTGTTGCAGAACCATCTAATAATGTTTCAACATTGAATCCATATTTATTCTGAAGGACATCAGCAATTGATTTTGCATCATTTAAGGGAGTTTGGAGGTCAGGGATTTTTGGATCATTATAATTTTGTATGCCAATTACAAGGGCACGATAGGTTCCAATCTTTCCTTTTTTGTGGTCAAGATCTGTAACCACATTTAATGCTCGGATAGCAAAGGATTGAGGGATGAACACAAAAAAGGCCGCCAAAAATATCATACTTAAAAGTAATTTTTTCATAGTTTTTTCTTCATTATTATTTTTAAATATTTTCAGTTTCAACAAATTGAAAAGGAGATAATAAATAATAAGACTGCAAAATAAATGCCAAATAGTGAAGATTGCAAAATAATTGAAATTTGTATAAAAAACACCAGGTTAACGTGTTATATAAGGATAAACCACAAGAAAAACATAACAGTGTTTATCGTATCGTAACATTTTTTGTTATCTAAAAGACTTTTTTTGTATGAGAAAAAATAATTTCAAATAAAATTGAACTATATCGAACAGCAATAAGCCTAAAAAACAACAACTTATATAAAACTAGGGGTTTTTACCTAAGTAGTTACCCTTATTTACAACCTTGGAAGTCTCGTGTAAAAGGAATCATCTAAAAGACAGGGTCCATTTACGGGCACCTCCACTGTTAATTAGATTAATAATTATATCGAAAAAGGTTCGACTTATCATCGGATCTTTTTCTTTTTTTATGCTTCGCTATAATTTCCGCCACTATAAAAAAGCCCCCCCCCCTCAGATACACTTTGCATCAAGGGCAATCTTTAAGCTAATTCATGGTCAAAATACGAATCAATTAAAGGATAGCACAATTTCAATTTAGAACGAGTTTGTATGCAAATTAATAACGTTTGCCTTTTGATCCTTTATTTATTCCATCCTGATAATTTTTAATAATAAAACAGAAAATATTTTCCCAAATTACCGAGATGGTCATACGAAACAAATTCACACCCTATAATTGCTGGAGATATGATATTTTTTATCCTAACTTCTTTTGAGATTATTGAGTTGTTTGGATCATCCAGAATGAATTTTATCTTTATTCTTTTCTCTTCTTTCAAAGGAAATTTTTCCAATAATTTTATTCTTACTCCATGCTTTGAAATATCGTCTATAGTGATGGCATATTTTTTTAATCCCAAGACAATATGGCCTTTTAATCGAACTCTTTTCCTTTTCGAACGCCTTCTTTCCAATATTGCAGAAAAACTATGTTGGCAGTCACATTTATATTTTAATTTTACTTGTGTTTCATGGCCAATAAATTTGGAGACATCTTCCCTTTTAGATTTCCCACACTCAGGGCAAGTAAAGGTGGCCATTAAATTTGAGGTTATAAAAACTTTTAAGGTCATTACAAACACACCTTTTAAATCTCAAATAAAAATCATTTTTGAGGTTTAGAC